>NZ_CP095740.1:4492500-4757936 GCF_023078455.1 Luteibacter aegosomatis
CGCTTCGACCAGGACGAATCCTCCATCGCCACGCTGCGTCTCGACGGTACGTCGCCGCAGCTCACCACGCAGGCGCGCGACGTGCAACGTCGCGAGCACGTCGCCCACGGCGTCATCGACAGCTCGCTGTTCGGTGCCGGCTCGAAGGCCGGCATGAACACGGCGATGGTGTTGAAGCTGGCCGAGGTGTTCAAGTTCGACATCGACTTCGTGCAGGACCTTCGCGTCGGCGACAGTTTCACCGTCATCTACGACGACGTGTACAGCGACGGCGCCTTCCTGCGCGAAGGTGACATCGTGGCGGCCGAGTTCGTGAACCAGGGCAAGCGCTACACCGCCTACCGCTTCAAGAATAGCGACGGCAAGATCGGCTACTTCAGCGAGGAGGGCCGCCCGCTCGCCGGCTCGTTCCTGCGCATTCCCGTCGACTTCACCCGCATCTCCTCGCAGTTCAGCGCGGGCCGCATGCATCCGATCCTCGGCAAGATGCGCGCGCACAAGGGCGTCGATTACGCCGCGCCCACCGGCACGCCGATCCACGCGGCCGGCGACGGCGTGGTCAAGTTCCGCGGCTGGATGAATGGCTACGGCAACTTCGTGGTCATCCAGCACAACGCGACGATCAGCACGGCATACGGTCACATGTCGCGCTTCGCCAACCTCCGCGTCGGCCAGCGCGTGAGCCAGGGCAGCACCATCGGCTACGTCGGCATGACAGGCCTCGCCACCGGCCCGCACCTGCACTACGAGTTCCGCGTGAACAACGTGCAGCGCGATCCGCAGACGGTCACCCTGCCCAAACCCGAACCGCTGCCCGCCGCGCAGCTGGCGAAGTTCAAGAAAGAGGTCGTCGGCCCCCAGCTCGCGCGCCTCAATCACGTGGACAGCAACGTCAAGCTCGCCCAGGCCGATACCGCGAAAAGCGACGACTGATCCATGGCCACCATGGACGGTCTCTACGTCGGACTCATCTCCGGCACCAGCGCCGACGGCATCGACGCCGCCCTGGTCCGCTTCGAACAAGGCAGGCCGTCGCTCGTCGCGGGGCTTGTGCACGCGTGGAGCGAGCCGCTGCGTCGTCGCATCCTCGCCGTGGCGCAGGACGAAGAGCGCCTCGACCTCGACGATTACGGTCGACTCGACGTCGCCGTGGGCCAGGCCTTCGCCGATGCCGCGCAGGCGGTTCTCGCGAAGGCCGGGATCACCCCGTCCGAAGTCACCGCGCTGGGCTCGCACGGACAGACGATTCGCCACCGGCCCGACGGCGATCGGCCGTTCACGCTGCAGATCGGCGATCCGTCGGTGATCGCCGAGCGTACCGGCATCGCCACCATCGCCGATTTCCGTCGCCCCGACGTCGCCGCCGGCGGCCAGGGGGCGCCGCTCGTGCCCGCCTTCCATGCCACCGTGCTGCGACCGAACGAAGGCGCGCGCGTCGTACTGAACCTGGGCGGCATCGCCAACGTCACCCGACTCACGCCCGAAGGCGAGGTCACCGGCTTCGATACTGGCCCGGCCAACGGCCTCATGGATGCGTGGTGCCTTCGCCATCGGGGCGAAGCCTTCGACCGCGACGGCCGCTTCGCCGCGTCGGGCACGGTCGATCCCGACCTGCTCGCCGAACTGCTCGACGACGCCTACTTCGCCCTGCCTCCGCCCAAGAGTACCGGTCGCGAACACTTCCACCTCGCCTGGCTCGACCTGCATCCACGCGTGGCGGACCTGACACCGGCCGACGTACAAGCCACCCTGATGGCGTTGAGCGCCGTATCCATCGGCGACGCCATCGCCCGGCATGCCGGGGATGCGCTCGACGTGGTCGCCTGCGGTGGTGGCGTGCACAACGCCGCGCTCATGGATGCGCTCCGCATGCGGTTGGAAGGTCGCCCGCTGCATGCCAGCACGGCCTTCGGCATCGATCCGGACTTCATGGAAGCGATGGGTTTCGCCTGGCTGGCCTACCGGCGCCTTCGCGGCGAGCCGGGCAATCTGCCCGCGGTGACCGGTGCCCGCGGTCCACGCCTGCTCGGCGCGCTCTACGCCGCGCCCTGAATATCGCCAGATATCGCTAGAAAACCTCGTCGGAGGCTTTCGGTTCGCGCCGTGATGCCTGGACGAGCGAATCGGGCGAGGCCTGCGCCAGTGCCGACAGGGCTTCCTGGAAGGCGGCCTGCTCTGAGGCGTCCCACGCGCCGGTAAGGTGGGCGATATCGCCCGGTTCGAGCAACAACTCGCCGAACGCGTCACCGGGGCCCAGACCCAGGCCATGGCGCAACGCGTGGAGGATGACTTCGTTGATCGACCAACGGCGTTCGCGAGCGAGACTCTTGATCCGCTCGGCCATCTGATCGTCGATGTGTCGTACCACGATATCCGGCACGTGCGTTACCTCCCTCGCGCATGCCCCCTGTGGCTGCCGATATTACACAGAATCGCCGCCAGGGCACATGGCACCAAAGGGCCTATTCCACGGCTCGCAAGGCCTTGCGGCCCGCGTCCGCATGCCGCGGCCAGAGCCAGACGTAGAGCATCATCGCGGGCAGCAGCGACACCACCGTGATGACGAAGAACATCCCGTAGCCGACCGACATGGCGATGCCGCCGCCGAAGAAGCCGAGCACCTTGCCCGGCAGGTTCACCATGGAACTGAGCAGGGCGTACTGTGTCGCCGTGTGCTGCTTGTTCACCAGCGACGACAGGAAGGCCACCGTCGGCGGCCCGAGCATGCCGAGGGTGAAGTTCTCGCCCGAGATCACCAGCGTAAGCACCGTGATGTTGCCCGGGTGCCGGATCAGAAACAGGTAGAGCAGGTTGCTGGCACCGGCCACCACGATGGCCGCGCCGAGCGGTCGCCAGGCCCCCCAGCGAGCGACCAGGGCACCGCCCACGAACGCGCCGGCGATGCCGATCCAGATGCCCCAGATCTTGGTGACCGCGGCGATCTGCGTCTTCTCGAAGCCCATGTCGCGGTAGAAGGCACTCATCAGTCCACCGATGGTCGCCTGTTCGGGAACCTTGAAAAGCAGGAGAAAAGCGAGCGTCGCCAGCGCGAGCACCCAACGGTAACGCCGGAAGAAATCGGTGAAGGGCTCGACGAGGCTTTCGCGCATGGCCTCCCTCCACCCGCGCGGTTTCTGACGCAGCACCTCCGGCTCCCGCGCGAGGAGCGTCGTCGCGATGGGTATGAGCATCGTCGCCGCCATCGCCACGTAGACCACTCCCCACGAAACGTGATCGGCCATGATCAGCGCGAGCGCTCCGCTGACGATCAAGCCGATGCGATAGCCCAGCGCATAGGTGGCCACCAGCGCACCTTGTGCCTCCACGGGAGCGATCTCGATGCGGTAGGCATCCACCGCGATGTCCTGCGTGGCGCCGAAGAACGCCACCACCAGCGTCGCCGCCACGAAAAAGGGCAGGTGCGCGGGAGACGTCGCGGCCATCGCCAGCAGCCCGGCCGTGACGCACAGCTGCGAGAACAGCAACCACCCCCGGCGCAAACCCAAACGCCGGAACAAGGGCAGTTGCCAGTGGTCGAGCAGCGGTGCCCAGACGAACTTGAAGGCGTACGTCATGCCGGCGCTGGCGATCATCGTGATGTCCTTCAGCACGATGCCGTTTTCCTTCAGCCAGTAGGCCACCGTGCCGGCCACCAGCAGGAACGGCAGGCCGGAGGAAAACCCCAGGAAGGCCATCGTCCACGCCGACGGCTGGGTGAACGCCCTCCAGATGGAAGGCTTCGCCGGTGCCGCCGCCGGCTCAGTCGGCATAGTCGACCGTGAACGGCGCATGGTCGGAGAAGCGCTCGTCGCGATAGATCGAACAATCGCGCAGGCGGTCGCGCAGGCCCGGCGTGACGATCTGGTAGTCGATGCGCCATCCCACGTTGTTGGCGCGGGCCTGGCCGCGGTTGGACCACCAGGTGTATTCGACGGCGTCGGGCTTGATCGCGCGGAAGCTGTCCACCCAGCCGATGTCCTTGAAGAGCAGGTCGAGCCAGGCGCGCTCCTCGGGGAGGCAGCCGGAATTCTTCTGGTTGGACGTCCAGTTCTTGATGTCGTTCTTCGTGTGCACGATGTTCCAGTCGCCGCACAGCACGTAATCGCGCCCGCTGGCGGCCCACTCGCGCAGGATCGGCGTCAGCCACTCCATGATGCGGAACTTGTACTGCTGCCGCTCGTCGCCCGACGAACCGGACGGAATGTAGAACGACACCACGCTGAGATTGCCGTAGCGCGCTTCGATGTAGCGTCCCTCGCAGTCGAAGTCTTCGAAGCCCAGCGATGTGCGTACCTCGTCGGGCTCACGCTTCGAGTAGATGGCCACGCCGCTGTAGCCCTTCTTGCTACGGGCGTCGTGGTAGAAGCAATGGTGCCCGTCCGGTCGGAACATCGGATCGGTGAGCTGCGACTCCTGCGCCTTGGTTTCCTGCAGGCAGACGACGTCGGCGTCCTGCTGGCGAAGCCACTCGAACACGCCCTTGGTGGCGGCCGAGCGTATGCCGTTGGCGTTCAGCGAGATGATGCGCATGGGCTCTTCTTGGAATCGGTCGAAGCGGCCATGATACCCGGCTTGCGTCGCAGGGCCTGCGCCTGGATGCTTGGCTCCCATGGAACAAGGCATCGACGTCCGGCCGGTCGACGACACGTCGCGCGCGGCAGCCATCGCCCTCACCGTGCACCCCGACCAGGCCGCCTTCGTCGGCCGTGTCGCCGATTCGCTCGCCGACGTGGCCGTATGCCCGGGCAGCGAGGCCCTCGCGCTACTCGAGGACGGGCGCGTGGTGGGCTACGTGCGCATCGACCGCACGGCGTCGGCCCTCGGCGATCACCCGCTCGCGGACGGCGCCGTGGCCCTGCGCAGTTTCCTCATCGACGCCGCCCATCAGGGCCGCGGCCTGGGCACGCGCGCGCTGGAGGCCATCGCCCGATACGTTTCACGACGCCACCCCGATCGCGGACGAATCGTGCTCAGCGTCAACGTCCGCAACGGGGGTGCCGTGCGCGCCTACCTCCGGGCGGGGTATCGCGACAGCGGCGCGCTGTACCATGGCGGTCCGGCGGGTCCTCAGCACGTGCTGTGGCTGCCGCTGCCTTTTCCCGACCCAGCAGAGACCTCCTGACGTGCACGACTACCAGCGCGAATTCATCGAACTCACCCTCGCCCGCGACGTTCTCCGCTTCGGCGAATTCACGCTCAAATCGGGCCGCTCCAGCCCCTATTTCTTCAACATGGGCCGGATCGATTCCGGCGCGGCGCTGGCCCGCCTGGGCCGTTCGTATGCCGCCGCGGCGGTCCGCTCGGGGGTGGCCTTCGACATGCTCTTCGGCCCCGCCTACAAGGGCATCGCCCTGGCGGCGGCCACCGCCATCGCCCTGGCCGACACCCAGGGCCGCGACGTCCCCTGGGCCTACAACCGCAAGGAGGCCAAGGATCACGGCGAAGGCGGCACGCTCGTGGGCGCCCCGCTGAAGGGTCGCGTGCTGATCGTTGACGACGTGATGACCGCCGGCACCGCCGTGCGCGAATCGCTCGAACTCATCCGCGCGCAAGGAGCCGAGCCCGCGGGCGTGCTCATCGCGCTCGACCGGCAGGAGCGCGGCCAGGGCGAGCTGTCCGCCGCGCAGGAGGTATCCGCGCAGTTCGGCATCCCCGTGATCGCCATCGCCAGCCTTGCCGACGTGCTCACCTATGCCGGCGAACGGCCCGAGCTGGCCGCCGAGCACGGCCGGCTCGTCGCCTATCGCGAGCGATACGGCGTGAAGGCCTGAAAAACGGCAACTCCGTCACGGGATGCGGGAGCCTTGCCGCTCCCGCGGCTCCTCTTCGCGCGCGCTGGCTATACTCGCCCGACGGAGGGAATACCATGCGAGCTGTGCGTTATCTATTGGCGGGAGCCGCGTTGTGCATCGGCACGACGGCGGCCGCCCAGAGCAACACATCGAACAACAGCGGCACCCGTTTCCGCTGGAAGGACGCCTCCGGCGCGTCCGTCTTCAGCGACAGCCTAACCCCCGACGCGCTCAAGGCGGGCTACGACATCGTCAATGGCCAGGGCCTGGTGATCCGCCACGTCGATCGGCAACTCAATGCCGACGAACGCGCCGTCGCGCGCAAGATCGCCGAGCAGAAGGCCGCCGAGGACAGGGCACGCGAACAACGACAGCGCGATGACGCACAGATGCTCAACGCCTATCCCGACGAGGCATCGTTCGTCGCCGCGAAAACCGCCGAAGTGGACAACTTCGAGCAGGCCGCGCGCACCACGCGACTGAACCTGCAAGGCCAGGAGAAGGCCCTGGCCGACCTGCTCAACCGCGCCGGCGACCTCGAGCGTTCGAAGCAACCGGTGCCGCCGTACCTCAACGACCGCATCGCCAAGCAGCGCGACACCGTCACCGGCCTGCGCGCCACGCTGCAGCGCCAGCAGGCGGCGAAAGACGAGGCCAAGGCCGGCATGGACGCGCAGCTGAAGCATTATCGGGAGGTCAGGTCCGCCGCCGGATCGGCGGGCGGACGCTGACAGCGACGGTCAGAACGGCAGCGAGATCGCGTCGTTCACGGCGTGGATCCGCTCCCGGAAGGCGTCCTTCACCCGCTCCAGTGCCTTGGGCGTGTCGGCCTCGAAGCGGAACACCAGCGCCGACTCCGTATTCGAGGCACGTACCAGCCCCCAGCCATCGGGCCACTCCACGCGCACGCCGTCCAGCGTGGTCACGCGGCCATCGCCGAAATCGGCTTTGTCGCGGAAGCTCTCCATGAAACGGAACGCCATGCCGTTCTCCACCGCCAGGCGGAGTTCGGGCGTGGACACGCTCCTGGGCAGGTCGTCGAACAACTCGCCCACGGAACGCTCCTCGGGATCGCCGGCGAGGATCTCGACCAGGCGCACCGCGGCGTAGATGCCGTCGTCGAAGCCGTACCAGCGGTTGCCGTCGGCGAAGAAGAAATGGCCGCTCATCTCGCCGCCCAGTGCCGCGCCGGTCTCGCGCATCTTCGCCTTCACCATGGAATGGCCGGTGCGCCACATGAGCGGGACGCCGGCCGCCTCCTGCACCACCCGGCGCAGGTGCGCGCTGCATTTCACGTCGTAGACGATGGTGGCGCCGGGATTGCGCGCGAGCACGTCGCGCGCGAACACCATCAGCAGGCGGTCGGACGGGACGACTTCCCCGTCCGGCCCCACCACGCCGATGCGGTCGCCGTCACCGTCGAAGGCAATGCCGATGTCGGCGCCGACCGCACGCACGGCCGCGATGAGGTCGGCGAGATGGCGCGAATCGGACGGATCGGGCGGGTGGTTGGGAAAGCGGCCATCCACCTCGCAGTGCAACGGCACCACGTCGCAACCGATCTCCTCGAGCACGCGCGGCCCCACGGGACCGGCGATGCCGTTGCCGGCATCGACCACCACCTTCAGGCGGCGATCCGCCTCGGCGATGTCGCCGACGACACGTCCCACGTAGGCCTCGGTCACGGACTGCTCGCGCCAGGTCCCTTGCCCACCCTCGGGCAAACGCCGTTCGACGATGCGCCGGTGCAGGTCGGCGATGGCATCCCCGGAGAGCGTCTCCCCGCCGATCACGATCTTGAAACCGTTGTGATCCGCCGGATTGTGGCTACCCGTCACCGACACCGCGCAGCCGGTGCCCAGGTGGAATGCCGCGAAATACGCCATCGGCGTGGGTACCGCGCCGATATCGATCACGTCGATGCCCGCGGCACGCAGGCCGTCGCTGAGGGCGCCGGCGAGTTCCGCACCCGACAGGCGCCCGTCACGGCCCACCGCCATCTCGCGCAGGCCGTGCTCGTTCATCACGCCGCCGATCGCGCGACCGATGAGCCGCGCGGTATCGGCATTCAGTGCCGCGCCCACCACGCCGCGGACATCGTAGGCGCGGAAGATGGACGCATCCACCTCGTGCGTCGCGGCCGCGGCAGGCGCCTCGAGCGCGGGTGCGGGTGCGGGTGCGGGCGGCAACCTCGGCTTGCGCACCACGTCGGCGACGAGGATGTCGTCGCCTTCGCCTTCGCTCTCCACCGGCGGTGGCATCGTCATCCGGCGCCAGGCGAGGAATCCCCCGCCCCCCAGGCCGATGAGCGCCAGCAGTCCGCCGAGCAACGCGGAATGGGGCAACACGATGAACGCCTTCGGCAGGGCCGCGAACACATAGAACGCGGTGCCGGGCACCGGCAGGCCCGATGCTTCGCGTTCGGCCGAACGCTTGCCTCTCGCCAGCAGGGGAGCACTGTCTCCGCTGGCGCTCTGGTGAAGCTCGAGCCGGCCACCGGCGGGGGACACGGACTCGAACCGGTCCCGCCATTCGTCGAAGGCATATTCGACCCAGACCCAGGCACGCACGTCGCCCGGCGCGCCGATGGGTTCGACCAGCGTCAGCCGGCGTTCGCCCCCTTCCACGGCGGTGGACGCGGGCGACACCTGGCCGGCACCGAGCGCCGCCATGAGCTGGGCGGCCTTCGCATAGCCGAACTGGCGGTAGTCGGCATGCACTACCTCGTCGAGCCCGCCCGAGTAGACGTCCACGGCGCGGGCATCGGGCAGGGCTTGGCGCAATCGGGACGCCGCGGCCGGGTGATCGTCGAGGATCGCCAGCAGCGCCGGATCGTTTACCGCCTTATGGAGCCGGTCGAGATGCACACGGAAGGCATCGCCCAGCACCCGTACGGCATCGCGCTGCGCGCTGCGGGTTCGCTCGGCGGCATCGCTCTCGTCGGCGATGAGCCAGGTCTGCCAGGCGCAGAACAACCCGCCCGCGATCAACAGCGTGGCGCCGACCAGCGGCAGCAGTCGACGCAGGTCGATCCGGTCGAGCCGCCGCTCCCCTCCCCCTTTTCGAGCCATGCACGTTTTTCCCGTTGGATCAGACCACGCCGGTCGAACCGAACCCGCCCTCGCCCCGCAGCGAAGGCGCGAATTCCTCCACCACGCGCAACCGCGCGCGGCCTACCGGCACGAGCAATAGTTGCGCAATCCGGTCGCCCGGCGCGATGGTGACGGTCGCATTTCCGCGGTTCCAGCACGAGATCATCAGCGGCCCCTGGTAGTCGGCGTCGATCACGCCCACCAGGTTACCCATCACCAGGCCCTGCTTGTGGCCCAGGCCGGAACGGGGAACGATGAGCGCGCACCACCCCGGATCGCCGATGTGGATGGCCATGCCCGTAGGTACCAGCAGGCTGTCGCCGGGCGCCAGTGCCGCCGGCGCGTCGAGCGCCGCGCGCAGGTCCATGCCGGCGCTGCCGGGGGTGGCCGGCTCGGGCAGCGGAATGGAATCGCCCAGGCGCGGGTCGAGGATTTTCAGTTCGATGTCGATCAAGGCGTACGTCCGTTGCCGGAAAGGAAGCGTTCGGCGATGCGCGCCACCAGTTGGCGCGCCAGCTCGGTCTTGGGCATGCGCGGCAGCGCCGCGTCGCCGTCGGCCCAGTAAAGGTGCAGCGCGTTGTCCGCCACCTCGAAACCACGCCCTTCGCCCACGTCGTTCGCGGCGATCATGTCCAGGCCCTTCCGGCGCAGCTTGTCCTGCGCGTACTGCGCCAGTTCTCGCGTTTCCGCCGCGAACCCGACGAGGAACGGATGATCCTTCCGTGCCGCCAGCGCCGCGATGATGTCGGGGTTTTCGGCCAGTTCCAGGTGCAACGGCGAACCGTCGACCTTCTTCAGCTTGTGGCCGGCGACCTCGGCGGGCCGATAGTCGCCCACCGCGGCGGCGCCGATGTAGATGTCGCAGCCCTCGCTGGCGAAGAGCACCGCGTCGTGCATCTGGCGCGCGCTGCGCACGTCGACGCGTTCGACGCCAGGTGGCGTGGGCAGGGAGACGGGACCCGCGACCAGGGTGACGTCCGCCCCCGCGTCGCGTGCCGCGGCGGCCACGGCGAAACCCATGCGCCCGGAGCTGCGGTTGCCGATGAAACGTACCGGATCGATGTCTTCGTAGGTCGGGCCCGCGCTGACCACCACCTTGCGCCCCCTGAGCGGCCGGTCGCCGAAGGACGCCACCAGCAGGTCGCGCAGCTCGTGCGGTTCGAGCATGCGCCCCGAGCCGATGTCGCCGCAGGCCTGGTCGCCGTCGGCCGGACCCAGGATGCCCACGCCACGCACGCGCAGCGTGCCGACGTTGGCCTGCACGGCCGGATGGGCCCACATCTGCTGGTTCATGGCGGGCGCGACATAGACCGGCGCCGCCGTGGCGAGCGCCACCGTGGTGAGCAGGTCGTCGGCGAAACCGTGCGCCAGGCGGGCGAGGGTATCGGCGCTGGCCGGGGCGATCAGCAGGCGCTCGGCCCATTTGGCCAGTTCGATGTGCCCCATGGCGGCCTCGCCGTGCTCGTCCCAGAGGCTCACCCGCACCGGCTGGCCGGAGAGGGCCTGGAACGTGGTCGGCGTGACGAAGTGCGTGGCGCCTTCGGTCATCACGACGCGAACCTCGGCCTCGAGGTCGCGCAGGCGGCGAACGAGCTCGCACACCTTGTAGGCAGCGATGCCGCCGGTGACGCCGATCAGGATGCGACGCTGGCGAAGGCTCATGGCGAAACGGCGCCGATTTCGAAGGGCTGGTTAGCTTAACGGATTGAGCCCGGCACCGGAGCAGCCGCACATCCGACGCGTTTTTCAGAATCCTTCTATCGCCACCCGGGCGTGACATCCCTACCGTGTACCGATTGCCGCGAACGCGGGCACGGTGCCGAACAGGAATAGCGCAGCCATGAAACACGGACTCCCTCGCCCGCGCGGCGTGGCGGACGGCGTTCCCGCCGAGGCCATCGGGCTGCGCACCATTCCCCAGTGGCCCGAAGGCGAGCGACCACGCGAGCGCCTGCTTCGCCACGGCGTCGGCGCGTTGTCCGACGCCGAGCTGATCGCCGTGCTGCTGGGTAACGGCTCGGTCGGCCGCGATGCCGTCGCCACCGCCCGTGCGCTTCTGGGCGAGGCGGGCAGTCTCGGCCGCCTGCTCGCCGATCCCGACCACATGCCGACCGTTCGCGGCGTGGGTCCGGCCAAGCGCGCGCGCATCGTCGCGGCGCTCGAACTCGCTCGCCGTTCGCTGGGCGAGGGGCTGGCCGAGTTGCCGCGGGTGCGGAGTCCCACCGACAGCGCCGATTACCTCAAGGCGCGGCTGCGTCACCTCCCCTACGAGGCCTTCGCCTGCCTGTTCCTCGACACGCGACACCGCATCCTCGCCTACGAGGAACTGTTCCGCGGCACCATCGACGCGGCCAACGTGTATCCCCGCGAGGTGGTGCGCGCCTGCCTGCGGCATCACGCCTGCGCGGTGATCCTTGCCCACAACCATCCCTCGGGCATCGCCGAACCCAGCCGCGCGGACCGGGAGATCACCCGCGTGCTGGTCGACGCGCTTGGCCTGATCGACGTGCGCGTGCTCGACCATCTCATCATCGGCCACGATGACCCGGTGTCGATGGCCGCACGCGGCCTGCTCTGAACGACACGCATCCGCCGACCTACGCGTCGGCGCGATTCAACTCGGCGATGTAGGCATCCAGTTCCTGGCGGCTGGCGAGCCGCCGGGTCTCCGCCGTGCCGAAGCCGATTTCGGTCTCGCCGGCCGCCAGGCGTTCGAACGTGGCATCCGCGAAGGCGTCGAGGTCCACGCCGGCCGCTCCACCGGTGAAGTCGGTCCTGACACTGGGCGGCACGATCTCGACGACGTCGATCACCGTGTTCCGCGACTGGAGGCGCAGGCTGACGGTCAGGGAATGCAGGGCGGCCTTCGTCAGGCTGTAGGTCGGCAACGCGGCGAAGGGCGTGAAGGCGAGACCGGAGGTCACATTGACCACCGCGGCCGACGGCCGCGTGGCGAAGTGCGGCAGGAGCAGCATGGAAAGGTGCATCGGCGCGTCGAGGTTGGTGGCCAGCTCGGCCCGATGCGACGCCCAGTCCTGCGCCTCCAGGAAGGGCGGATGACGCTGACCGATGCCCGCGTTGTTGACGAGCACGTCGAGTCCGGGAAAACGCGCGAGCGCCTCCTCCACCAGGGCGATGCGTCCCGCCTCGCTGGAAACGTCGCCGGGGAGCACGTCCAGGCCGGGCGTGGACCGTTGCGCCGCCAGCAACGTGTCGACGCGTCGGCCGGCGGCGACCACGCGGCTTCCGTGTGCCAGAAAACGTTTGGCGAGGGCCAGGCCGATGCCCGTGCCGCCACCGGTGATGAGTACCGTCCGACCCGCGATCCGCATTGAAAATCTCCTCGAAAAGGTGGCCGGCAGTATGAAATCGAGGGGCTTCGGGCTGGATACCGGAACCTGGCCGTTTCTTGCCCGATCCTGCTCGCCTGGCTAAGGTCGTCGCACCTGACCGCGAAAGAGAAGGGCATGCCGGAGTCACTGCCGGATATCCTGCTGCGCCACACGAAGGGCCAGCCGGAGCAAGGCGCCTATGCGACGGCCGTCGACGGGCTGACCATCCTGCGCTCCGATCACCCGAAGCCGCCGACCTACCGGGTGTCCCGTCCCGGGCTATGCGTCGTCGCTCAGGGTGCGAAGTGGGCGGCCTTCGGTGACGACAGGCTCGAATACCGGGCGGGACAGGCCCTGTTGATCGGCGTGGAGACCCCTTCGATCGGACGGGTGGTCGAGGCGAGTCCCGACCGCCCCTGCCTCGTCCTGATGATCGAGCTGGACGTCGCGCTGCTCCGAGGCGTCGCGGAGGACATGGCCCCGCCGCCCCGGGCCAGCGCCAAGCCGTGCCGAGGCGTCTTCGTCACGGACTTCCAGGGCGCCCTCGCCGACTGCGTCCTGCGCCTGGCCCGATTGCTCGATACGCCCCGGGCGATTCCGCCGCTCCTCCCCGGCATCCTGCGCGAGATGTGCTACTGGCTTCTCGCCGGACCGCACGCCGGCGACGTCGCGCGAATCGCGCTGGCCGGCAGCCCGACGCGCCCTGTCGTCGACGCCATGCAGCACCTGCGCGAGCGGTTCAGGGAGCCCGTCCGTATCGCCGAACTGGCCGCGCTCGCGCGGATGAGCGCCTCGGCCTTCCATCGCCAGTTCAAGGCGCTGACCTCCCTCACCCCCTTGCAGTATCAGAAACGGCTACGCCTGATGGAGGCGCGCCGCCTCATGATCGTGCACGCGTGCCACGTCGAGACCGCGGCGTTCGAGGTCGGCTACGAGAGCCCCTCCCAGTTCAACCGGGAATACGCCCGGCTCTTCGGCGCCCCGCCGAAACGGGATGTGGTCCGCTCGCGAGCCACGTTCGCCGGGGACCCGGCAGAACGAAAAAAAGACGGCGCGAGTGCCGCTCGCGCCGTCATGGGTCACCTGTCGAGGGAGGGGCTTCGATAACCCGACGTGCCTTGGGCCGGGGAGACACCGGGCACGGAGAGAAGTGTGACGGCCGTCGATGACAGCGCCATGACGTGCCGGAAAACACCATGTGACGGATGGGGTGCGGCGCGACTTATGCACATTGGCCCCGATGTCCACTTGCCCGTCACAGCTGCGACCCGAACGCAAGTCGATTTATCAAATTACTGATAAATAACGATTTTTCTTGTTACGCATCGATGTCAACAGGGCATGGAAGCGGCCATGCACTTCGGCGGCGGTTATTGCCCACAGAGTTATCCACAGGGCCGTGGACAGCGGGAAACCTCCTCGGCGGGAGGTCTCGCAGGCCCTTTCTGATAGGATTGCCGGTTCCCATGTCCGCGTTGCGACTCCCGTGAAACAAGCGCTCAACCAACTCGTCCTGCAGGCCATCGGCGCGCTGCGGGAGTCCGGCAAGCTGCCGTCCGATTTCGTCGCCCCGTCGTTCGTCATCGAGCGTACGCGCAGCCGCGAGCACGGCGATTTCGCGACCAACGCGGCCATGATGATGGCCAAGGCCGCCGGCCGTAAACCCCGGGACATCGCCACCGACCTCGTGGAGGCGCTACCCGCCTCCCCCACGGTGGGCAAGGTGGAGGTCGCCGGCCCGGGCTTCATCAACTTCTTCCTCGCGCCGGCCGCCTACCACGCCGAGATCGCGAAGACGCTGGCCGAGGGCGATCGCTATGGCCGCAACCGCGACGGCGCCGGCCGCGTGGCGGGCGTGGAATTCGTCTCGGCCAACCCCACCGGTCCGCTGCACGTCGGGCACGGCCGCGCGGCCGCCATCGGCGACAGCATCAGCCGCCTGCTCGACGCGACCGGCTGGAAGGTCACGCGGGAGTTCTACTACAACGACGCCGGCGTGCAGATCGCCAATCTCGCGCTGTCCACGCAGTTGCGCGCGCAGGGCGTCGGCCCCGACGACGCGCGCTGGCCGGAGTCGGGCTACCGGGGCGACTACATCGTGGACGTGGCCCAGGCCTTCCTGGCGAAGGCCTCGGTCGAAGCCGACGGCGAGACCGTCACGGCCACCGGTGACGTCGACAACCTCGACGACGTGCGTCGCTTCGCCGTCGCCAGCCTGCGCCACGAACAGGACCTCGACCTGAAGGCGTTCGGCGTCGGCTTCGACGTGTATTACCTCGAATCGTCGCTGTACACCGAAGGCAAGGTCGACGAGACGGTGCGCGAGCTGGTAGCGCACGGCCACACCTACGAGGAAGGCGGCGCGCTCTGGCTGCGTTCCACCGATTTCGGTGACGACAAGGACCGCGTGATGCGCAAGTCCGACGGCACCTACACCTATTTCCTGCCCGACGTCGCCTATCACCGTACCAAGTGGCAGCGCGGCTACGAGCGCGCCATCACCGAGCTGGGTTCCGACCACCACGGCTCGCTGGCCCGCGTGAAGGCCGGACTGCAGGCGCTGGACGCCGGCATCCCGAAGAACTGGCCCGAATACGTGCTGCACCAGATGGTGACGGTGATGAAGGGCGGCGAGGAGGTGAAGATCTCCAAGCGTGCCGGTTCGTACGTGACCTTGCGCGATCTCATCGACGAAGTGGGCCGCGACGCCACGCGCTACTTCCTCATCGCGCGCAAGGCCGACTCGCAACTGGTGTTCGACATCGACCTGGCCCGCTCGCAGAGCAACGACAACCCGGTCTATTACATCCAGTACGCCCACGCCCGCGCCAGCCGCGTGTTCCGCGAACTGGCCGATCGCGGCCTCGCGACCCAGCGCGCCAACGGCCTGGCGAAGCTCGACCTGCTCGCCACCGAGCACGAACAGACGCTGATGTTCGAGTTGTCCCGTTACCCCGAAGTGGTCGAGGCGGCCGCGGCCAATCTGGAACCGCACCTGATCGCGCAATACCTGCGCGAGCTCGCTGGCGCGCTGCACAGTTACTATCACGAGCACAAGTGGATCGTCGACGACGCCGATCTGCGTGACGCGCGCCTCGCGATGGTGGCCGCCACGCAGCAGGTGCTTCGCAACGGTCTTGATCTGCTGGGCATTTCCGCCCCGGAGAGCATGTAAATGGCAACACGCAAGAAGGGCAAGGGCCGTCAGGCGGTCCGCAACGGTTCCGGCGGCATGCCGGGCTGGGGCTGGGCGCTGATCGGCATCCTGGCCGGTGCCGTGCTGATGGCTTTCGCCATGCACGGCAGCCTCATCCCCATGAAGAAGGACGGTCCCGAGCCGAATCCCCAGGCCACGGCGCAGAAGGGAAGCGATCCGGGCGTGGCCGACCAGGCCGAGCCGGAGAAGCCCAAGAAGCCGTCGTACGACTTCTATTCGGTGCTGTCCGAGAAGGAAGTGCGCATTCCGGATGCGGAGATCCACGCCCAGGCCAGCGCCGAGGCGCAGCAGAAACAGCAGGCGGCGCAGGCCGCCCAGCAGCAGGCCGCCGCTCAACAGGCTGCCGTCGCACAGCAACCGGCGGTGTCCCCCGCCGTGAATCCGAACCTGCCCAAGGCCTCGACCCAGACCGTGACGGCCACGCCCTCGCAGCCGGCACATCCCGCCGCGCAGAGCGGATCGGGTTACCTGCTCCAGGTGGGTGCATTTCCGAGCGCGTCCGATGCGGAATCGCTGAAGGCCAAGCTCGCGCTGCAGGGTTTCGTGGCGAACGTGCAATCGGTGAAGGTCGGCAACCAGACCTACAATCGCGTGCGCCTCGGGCCGTTCAAATCGGCGACCGACCTGGAAAGCACGAAGCAGCGCTTGCAGTCGGCGGGGATCAGCGCGATCGCCTTGAAGGAAGGCGGCTGAGCGTTCACCGATTCAAAAAAAAGCCCGCTTCGGCGGGCTTTTTTTTGGCCCCTGCAAAAAGCCTCAGCCTTTTCGCTTCAACCGGATCAACGCCGAGATGTCGTCGTCGCCATAGCCCTGCGACATCAGCTCGCCGAAATCCGCCAGCGATTGCTCGATGACGGTGCGGTTCGTTCCCGCCTCAGTGGCGATGCCGCGCACGATGCCCAGGTCCTTGTGCAGCAGCGCCAGCTTGAAGCCCACCGAGAACTCGTTGCGCAGCATCGTGGCGCCACGCTTGTCGAGGAACCAGTTGCCCGCCGCACCGGCGGCGAGCGTCGGGATGAGGCGGTCGGCCTCGAGACCCAATGCCTCGCCAAGCGCGAGGCCTTCGGTCACGGCATGCGCGATACCGGCGACGAGCACCTGGTTGACCGCCTTGGTGGCCTGGCCGCTGCCCACCGGCCCCATGTGGGTGATGCGCGCGCCGTAGGCCTCGAGCACGGGACGCGCGCGCTCCAGCACGGCGGCATCGCCGCCCACCATCACCGATAGCTTGCCGTTCTTCGCGCCTTCGACACCGCCGGACACGGGCGCGTCGAGAAAATGCACGCCCGCGTCGGCCAGCCGCGCCGAGGCTTTCTGCGCCGTGGCGGGCGCCACGGTGGAGTGGTCGATGACGATGCTGTCCTTGCGCAGCGACGGCAACAGCGCCTCGACCACGCCGATGACGTCGGCATCCGCGCTCACGCACAGCACGATCAGGTCGCAGGTGCCGGCGATGCCCGCCATGTCGGGGGCCTGCACGCCGAGTTCGTTCGCCAGTTCGCTGGCCTTGGCTTGCGTGCGGTTGCCCACGGCGGTCAGCAGGCCTCTATCGTGCAGGTGCCGCGCCATCGGGGCACCCATCGCGCCCAGGCCGATGAAGGCTGCCTTGATCGTCATTTACGGGGTCTCCGCCAGGTAGGTGTAACCGGTGAGGCCCTTGTCGAGCGCCTCGGCAAGGACGCGGGCCTCCTCGCCGCCGATGCCCGCCGCGGCGATGCGGTCGGCGTACGACTGGCGCAACACCTTCAGGTCGTAACCCACGTAATCGAGCATGAGGTCGGTGGTGTCGCCGCGACGGATGTGCGCGAACTGGTAACCGTCGGCCGTGGCGCGTACGTTCACCGCGTCGGTGTCGCCGAACAGGTTGTGGATGTCGCCGAGCGTCTCCTGGTAGGCACCCACCATGAAGATGCCCAGGCGGTACGACTCGCCGTGCTTCAAGGGATGCAGCGGCAGGCTCACGTCCACGCCCTCGGCGTCCACGTAATGGTCGATGCGACCGTCGGAATCGCAGGTGAGGTCGGCGATGACGCCGCGCCGGGTCGGCTCCTCGTCGAGCCGCGCGATCGGCACGATGGGAAAGATCTGGTCGATGGCCCAGATGTCGGGCACCGACTCGAACACGGAGAAATTCACGAAGTACTTGTCGACCAGCTTCTCGTCGAGTTCGTCGAGCGCCTGCCGGTGCGCGCGCTCGGCCGGCAGCAGGCGCGGCCGCACCGCATTGGCGATGGCGTAGAAGAGGTCGTCGAGCGCGGCGCGGTCGCGCAGGTCGAGCTGGCCCAGCGCGTAGAGCGTCTGCCCCTCGGCGAAGTGATGCTGCGCCTCGTGGAAAAGCTCCAGCGGCGGACGATGGTCGAGTTCGGCGTGGGTGTCGCGCAGGTGGCGCAGCACCATCGGCTCGCCTTCGCGCTCGGCCGGCACGGCGCCCGGCGGGACTTCTTCCACCTCGGTGACGTTCACCACCATCACGGCGTGGTGGGCGGTCATCGCGCGGCCGGACTCGGTGAAGATCGTCGGCGCGGGCATGCCGTGTTCGGCCACGGCTTCGGCCAGCGGCTGCACGATGCTGGCGGCGTACTGGCCCATGCTGTAGTTGATGGAGTTGTAGCTGCGCGAACGGGTGCCTTCGTAGTCCACGCCGAGGCCACCGCCCACGTCGACCACATCGATGGGGACGCCCAGCCGGTGCAGCTCGACGAAGTAGCGCACGGCCTCGCGCATGCCGGCGGCGATGTCGCGCACGTTGGAAATCTGCGAGCCCATGTGGAAGTGCTGCAGGCGGAGCGTGTGCTTGAGACCGGCGGCGTCGAGCTTTTCCACCAGTTCGAGCACCTGGCCCGGGCTCAGGCCGAACTTGCCCTTGTCGCCACCGGTGTTCTGCCATTTGCCGGCGCCGATGGACGCCAAGCGCACGCGCACGCCGAGCAGCGGCTCGACGCCGAGCACCTTCGCCTCGGCCAGCACGTGGTCGAGCTCGGAGAGTTTCTCCACCACGATGTGCACGCGCAGGCCGAGCTTGAGGCCGATGAGCGCCAGGCGAACGTACTCGCGGTCCTTGTAGCCGTTGCAGACCACCATGCTGCCCGGGCGGGCGTGCGCCAGCACCGCCATCAGTTCCGGCTTGGAGCCGGCCTCGAGGCCGAAGCCCTTCTCGCCCGCGGCCACCAGCTCACCGACGACGCCGCGCTGCTGGTTGACCTTGATCGGATAGATGGCCGTGTAGCCGCCGGCGTAGTCGGCATCGCCGATCGCCTTGGCGAAGGCCTCCTGAAGGCGTGCCAGGCGGTCGGCGAGGATGTCGGGAAAACGCACGAGCAAGGGCAGGCGCAGGCCCTGCCGGGTGGCTTCCTCGACGATGGCGGGCAGGTCGAGGGCCGGGCCCTCGTCGCCACGCGGGCGCATCGTGAGGCGGCCGTTGCCTGCCACGTCGACGTAGCCGTTGCTCCAGTGAGGAATCGCGTAGGTCAGCTTCGCGCGATCGATGGTCCAGTTCGCCATGGGCGGGCGGTCTCCAGGTGATTGTGTCGTGTCCCCTTGAGGGGGCGCGGAACAGTCGCAGCGGCGAACCTTGACTCGAACGGGCCTGGCGGCCGGGAGCCTCGCACGCCGCGGGGCCGACCAGACCGCCTATTGTAGCGGCGGCCGACGACATCCGTGTATCGCCGCCGGCCGGCCGATTGGCCGTTTTTTCACCGGGAGCCGGTACAATGCGGCGGTTAGAGACTCCCTTACCCGAATTCCAGGATCCCGCGTCATGTCGCAGCAGCAGCTCAGCTGGTTCACCGAGGCCCACCAGGCTTCGGGCTCTTCCATCGGTTTCCGCGTCGAGCGCCTGTTGCACGCCGAGAAGACGCCGTTCCAGACCATCGAGATCTACCAGACCACCGACTGGGGCAACCTCATGGTGATCGACGGCTGCGTGATGCTCACCGGCCGCGACAACTTCCTCTACCACGAGATGATGACGCACCCGGCGCTGTTCACCCACGCTCGCGCCAAGCGCGTGGTGATCATCGGCGGCGGCGACTGCGGCACGCTGCGCGAGGTGCTCAAGCACGAGGAAGTCGAGAAGGCCACCCAGGTGGAGATCGACGAGCGGGTCACCCGCCTGGCCGAGCAGTACTTCCCCGAACTGTGCGACGCCAACCACGACCCGCGCGCCGAGCTGCTGTTCATCGACGGCATCAAGTACATGGCCGAGGCCGAGCCGGAGTCGATCGACCTCATCATCGTCGATTCCACCGATCCGGTCGGCCCCGCCGAGGGCCTTTTCAACGCCGCGTTCTACGCCAGCTGCCACAAGGCCCTTCGCCACGGCGGCATCCTGGTGCAGCAGTCGGAATCGCCGCTGGCCCACATCGAGCTGATCAAGGCCATGCGCTCGGCCATGCGCACCTCCGGCTTCAAGGCCGTGCGCACGCTGCCCTTCCCGCAGCCGTGCTACCCCACCGGCTGGTGGAGCTGCACCATGGCGCGCAAGGACGGCGATCTCTCGGGCTTCCGCGAGCGCGGTGCCATCAGCAAGGGTTTCGCCACCAAGTACTACAACGCCGACATCCACAAGGGTGCACTGGCGCAGCCGGAATTCATGCGCGAACAACTGGGCGACTAAAATCCCCGCGACACCATGAAGGCCCCTCCGGGGCCTTCTTTTTGCGGCATGCGCCCGTCGCGGCAATTGCCGTACTATCGCGAGATGAACGCACATTCATCTTCGTCGAACGACACGCCTCGCGGCAGCATCGCCGTGGTCGGCATGGGCATGACCCTCGGCTCCCACCTGACGCCCCTGGCGCGAAGCCACATCGAACAGGCGGACGTCGTCTTCGCCGGGTTGTCGGACGGCGTGGTCGAACTGTGGCTGCACCGCATGCATCCGGACGTACGCAGCCTCCAGCCGTATTACGGTGAAGGCAAGTCGCGCGTCCAGACGTATCGCGAGTGGGTTGCGCTCATGATGACCGAGGTGCGCGCAGGCAAGCGTGTCTGCGGCGTGTTCTACGGCCACCCGGGCATCTTCGCCTGGTCCCCGCACAAGGTCATCGAGACCGCCCGCGCCGAAGGATTCGACGCGCACATGGAACCGGGCATTTCCGCCGAGGATTGCCTCTACGCCGACCTGGGCATCGATCCGGGTAGCGTCGGTTGCCTGCACTTCGAAGCCAGCCAGTTTCTCTATTACGAGCGCCGCGTCGATCCGTCCGCGTATGTCGTACTGTGGCAGGTGGGCATGATCGGCAACCGGTCGGTAGGCCACATGGAGAACGCGGCCGGCTATCGCCAGGTGCTGGTCGACCTGCTCGCCGCCGACTACCCGCTCGATCACGAGATCATCCTTTACCGGGCGGCGACCTTGCCGATACAGAAACCGCGTATCCGCCGCATCGCCCTGGGCGACCTGCCGCAGGCGTCGTTGCCGCCAGAGGAAACCGTGGTGCTGCCGCCGGCCCGGTCGCTCAGGCTCAATCCGGCCACGCGGGACCGGCTCAAGGCGCTCGACACGGCGGCCGCGACGGCCTGATACCCGACCCGGAAGGGGGGCTTCCGGCGGATGCGTGCACGCGATGACGGCTGTCATCATGTCCAAGCGAGCCGGGTCTCACGCGACTGCGTGAGGTCAGGCAAAAAAACAGGGGGAAACATCCATGACCGATACGCTGGAACTGCTGGAATCCATTGGGCGTGACGCCTCGCTGCGCCATGCCTCGGCCGAGGTGCTGGGCCGCGTGCTCGACGAGGCCAAGGCATCCGACGGCCTGCGCGCCGCGGCGGCCTCGGGCGACGGATCGAAGCTCGATGTCGATTTCCGGGACGAGAAGAACTACATGGGGCACCAGCAGCCGCCGCCGCAGAGCACGCAATACCCCGGCGGCGACGAAGAGAAGACCGACGACGACGAGGACAGCCCGGATTCCACCGAAAAGACCCCCGGCGACGAAACGTCGTCCGGCTGATCGTCCGTGACGGGTTGATGCGCATGCGCCGGCCGACTCGTCGCTTCCGAGCATGGTTCGCGCTGGCGGCCTTGCTCGGCGGCGCGTTCGTGCCGGTCGGCCACGCCCAGCAAAACGGTATCGGCGACCCTTCGACCTTCCTCGCGCGCACCGAAAGCCTGCGGACGAAGGATCATCCGCGCTTCGTGCGGATGCTGGAAGAAGTCCATCGCGAGGGCCCTGCCCTGACGAAAGCGCAGGCCTGGTACCTGCGCTACCTCGATGCCTGGGAAGACATGTACGGCGGCGACTATCTCAAGTCGGAAGCCGGGTTCCGCGACATCATCGCCAACGCGGGCGATGCCACGCTCTCCGCCAAGGCCTCCGCACTGCTGCTGACCAACCTCGCGCACACCCGACGCTACGAGGAAGCCTTCACGCTCGCCAACCGGGTGACGGCCGACCTGCCGCGGATCACCGATCCACTGGCGCGATCGATGTCGTTGATCGGCCTGTCTCAAATGTTCGACTTCGCCGACCAGACCGACCTGGCCATTCGTTACGCGCGGCTGGCGCAGAACAGCGTGCCGCCCGGTGAATCGCCCTGCCAGTCGCTCACGCTCGAAGTGGCCGCGATGTTCAATGCCAGGCGCCTCACGCCCACCAGCCCCGAGCTGCAGCATACCCTCGGCGTTTGCATCGCCGACGACCAGCCGGTATCGACGAACGCCATGTGGCTCACGCTGGGGGCCGTCTATCTCGATCGGAACGAGCCGAAGAAGGTCATCGCCCTGCTCGACCGCATCGGGCCGAGCATCGGCGTCAATCGCTATTACCAGCACATGATCTCGGCCACGTTGCAGCGCGCGCAGGCGTTCGAAAAACTCGGTGACGACGCCGCGGCGAAGGCCGGCGCACTGGCCACCGTCGCCATGACCAACCCCGACGACCTGAGCGACTGGCAGAAGGAAGCCTACGAGCTGCTCTACCGCGTGGAGAAGAAGCGCGGCAACACGACCGCCGCGCTGAACTACTACGAACGATTCGCCGCACAGGACAAGGGCTATCTCAACGACGTCAGCGCCAAGGCCCTGGCCTACAACCTGGCCCAGCAGCACACGCTGGCGCAGCGGCTCGAAACCGAGCGCCTGAGCAAGCAGAACAACATCCTGCGCCTGCAACAGGCGCTGGACACGAAAGCGGTGGAAACCGGCCGTCTCTACATCGCGCTGCTGCTGGCGGTACTCGCCTCGATCGCGTTCTGGCTCTATCGCCTCAAGCGCTCGCAGATGAAGTTCAGGAAGCTCGCCCAGCGGGATGGACTGACCGGCATCTTCAACCACCAGTATTTCATCGAGGAAGCCGACCGGGTATTGCACGTGCTGGCGAGAAAGGACGGATCGGCCTGCCTGATGATCATCGACCTGGACCATTTCAAGCTCGTCAACGATACGCACGGGCACGCCATCGGCGATGCCGTGATCCGCCATACGGTGACGCTGTGTCGCGAACTGCTGCGGCCCGCCGATCTGTTCGGCCGCCTCGGCGGCGAGGAATTCGGCGTGCTGCTGGCCGGTTGCGGACGCGACGAGGGCATGGCGATCGCCGACCGCATCCGCGAAGCCATCGACATGTCGCCCGCCCAGTGCGAGGGCGCGGCCGTGTCGTGCTCGGCAAGCATCGGCCTGGCCTGCACCAGTGCGTCGGGCTACGGCCTGCAGACGCTTTGCCGCGAAGCGGACGCCGCGCTCTATCGAGCCAAGCGGAACGGCCGCAATCGCGTCATCTACGCCGCCGGTCCCGGCAACCTGGCCGTGGCCTGATCAGCGGCCGCCTTCGACCTTCGCCGGCTCCCAGCCCGCCGGCGCTTCCGCCGGGATACCGTAGGCGTTGAGCGAGGCGAGCACCACGCTCATCTCGGTACCGCCGCTGCGGGCCAGCGAAAGCAGCTTCTGCGCCGTGGCCTTGTCGCCCTGCGCCTGCACGTGCAGGCGACCGAACTGCTGCATCTGCCAGACCAGGTTGAGCCGGGCGTTCTTCGCGGCTTGCTGGTCGGCGGTGTCCGAGGAGAGGGTTTCGCGCAGGTGCAGGCCGAGCGAGCGGCCCAGGGGGCTGCTGCCCCACTCGAGCACCTTCGCCAGTTTCAGGCAATCGGCGACGATGCCCGCGTCGGCCTTGTTCGATTCGCAATAGCTGGCGGTGGCGGGAAACACCGGCTGCGGTTGCGCCGCGGCGAGACCGAAGACGATCTCCATCTGCACGCCCGCGGCACCGGCGCCCTGCAGGGCGTCGAAGGTGTCGGGAGGTGGCGGCAACTGGCTGACCGACGTGGCGAGTGCCTTCATGCTGCCGCCGAGGTAATCGTCGTAGAGCTTGGCACCGGCGGCCCGGGCGAGGTCGGCGCGGGTGTCCTTGTCCGTACCCGTGTGCGCGTCGATGCCCAGCTTCAGCAGCCACACGGCCGCGTTGTCCGGCGCCTGCTTCTGCAGCGTCGCGAGCGCATCGGCGTTGGGGCAATCGCCGCCCTTGGCGTTGCAGTCGGCCAGCCGGGCCCAGGTCACGGCCGGGCCGGCATCGGCATTGCGCGACGCGCGCTCGAGCAGTGCGTGGTAGGTCAGCACCTCGGGCGGATCGGGCAGCGGGCGGGCCAGCAGGGCCGCGCCGAGCAACGGATCGGCCTCGGTGCGCAGCGCCAGCACGCTGGCCAGGTCTTTCTGGAATTGCAGCAGGGACTGCGTGCGATCCTTCTTCGCCGCCACCGGACCTTTCGCCGGTCCCTTCGTGGCACCGGGCCAGGGTTGGGCCGCGAAGGCCGACAGCGAAAGCAGGCCGCTCAGGGCCAGGGCGGCGATGCGACGTCCACGCATGAACCCACTCCGTAACATAAAACGACAAGCATACGGCTTCACCATGAACGGAAGCTGGGGGTAAATTCCTTCACGATCGCGAGACATTGCTACCATCGACCTCCACCACGTATGAGCCCGAACCGGCGGGGGCCGCTCGTCACGCTCATTAATCCTGCGACAGAACAGGAGCTTACAATGGATCAATTCGCCATTCTTGCCAGCGAACGCGCCGGCTTCTTCGTCGGCTGGGGCACGCTTTCCCTGATCAACGCCGGCCTGGCCCAAGGCAAGAACCGCAGCGGACTGCTGTGGTGGGCGCTTTCGCTGGTCCTGGGTCCCATCGCCACGCTCATCCTCGTGCTGTTGCCCAAGGTGAGAACGAAGCTCTTCTGACCGTCGCCCGGCTTGTGTAGGCTAGGACCCCTCCTACCCAGGCAGATGCGCGCATGCTTACGACGCTCGTGGCAAGCAGCAAGGGCGGTTGCGGTAAGACCACGCTGGTGACCCAGCTCGCCTCCCATTGGGTGCAGGCGGGCAAGCACACGGCCATCGTGGACGCCGACCGGCAGCACTCCAGCCTGAAGTGGGCCCGAAGACGCCCCGAAAACGTCCCGGCCGTGACCGCCATCGAGGGAAGCCGCAAGGCCTTCGACCGGCTTTCCGACGACATCCAGCGGGTGATCGTCGACACCCCCGCGGGCGTGGACGAGAAAGATCTCGAGCCGTATCTCGAACGCGCCGACGTCATCCTCGTGCCGGTGTTGCCGTCGCAGTTCGACCTCGACGCCACACTCGATTTCCTGTCCCTCCTCAAGGGCATCCCCCGGATCAAGCGCGGCAAGTTGCCGGTGGGCCTGGTGGGCAACCGCCTCAAGCCGTGGACCAACGCCAGCCAGGCGGCCGTCGCCGACCTGGCCGAGCGCGCGCCGTTTCCCGTGGTCGCGGAACTTCGCGACTCGCAGGCGTACGTCTTGCTCACCGCCCTCGGCAAGGGCATCTTCGACTACCACTCGGAAAACGTGCGCGGCCATCAGGACGATTGGACGAAACTGCTGCGATGGATCAAGCGCAGCGGCTGAAACGGACCTCGCCCGCGTCGACTCCCCGCCACGCCACGTGGCACCCAGCGAAAGGACGGTACCCATGCGAGAACTCATCCTGTTGCGCCATGCGGAAGCGACGCCGCACGGTAACGACGGCAAGGACGACCGCGAGCGAGAACTCACCGACCACGGCCGTCGCGAGGCCCACGCGGCGGGCGAATGGCTGAGCAGCCACAAGCTCCACTTCGACCGCGTGCTCTGCTCCCCCGCGGTGCGCACGCGCCAGACCGCCGAGCTGGCCCTGGGCGACGGCGTGAAACCCACCTACGACGACAGCATCTACGATGCCACCGTCGGCGACCTCTACGACCTCCTCGACGCGCAGGCCGATGTCGACCGCGTGGTGCTCGTCGGTCACAATCCCGGCATGGAGCAGCTGGTAGCCTTCCTGGTCGAAGGCCGGTCGGAGGACTACCGCGGCATGCCCCCCGCCGGCATGGCCCGACTCATCTTCGACGGACCGCTGCAACCGGGTTCGGCCAAGCTCGAAACCTTCTGGTCGCCCCCGAACTGAGTCCATCGAATGCGCCACCTGCTGTCGGCGATCGCCCTGCTCCTGCTGGCGGCGCCCGTTACCGCTGCCGAACTTCGTATCGACCCGGTCCGCTCGCGCGCCGATTTCAGCGTGCGACTGCTCTGGGTCAGCACGGTCACCGGCAGTTTCGACGCCATCCGCGGTGACGTGACCGTCACGCATCCCGACTCCACCGCCGTGGTCACCGCGCACATCGACACCGACAGCATCCGCATGGATTCCGCGCGCCTGCGCCGCTGGGTGCTGGCGCCGGAATTCTTCGACGCCGAACACCACCCGCGCATCGACTTCGTGTCGCTGCCGATCCCCATGCGCGCGCTGACGCAAGGGGGCGAGGTCCAGGGCTCCCTCACCATGCGCGGCGTGACGCGGCCGGTCACCTTCCGCATCGAGTCCAACGATTGCCCCCCTGAGTCGCTGGCCGGCTGCGTGCTGCGCCTGCAGGGCATCATCGACCGCACCGACTTCGAGATGCGCGGCCACCGGGGCGCCCTCTCCGACCGGGTGAACCTCGGCATGGCCATCGTGCTCGAAGCCTCCTGAGCTTGCGCGACTCACGTCCCGTTGCCACGTCTCCCCTAGAATCCCCGGCCATGCGCCGTCTCCTCACGTTCCTTCTCCTCGCCGCCACGCTGGCCACCGGCGGCTGTTCGCTGTCGAAGGCACGGATCCAGAGGGCCGACGCCGTGGTCACCCTCACGGTGGATCGCGGGTCCAACTGCGACCGCGCCGACCATTGCGCCGCGCCGTCCCCGCTGATGGACGCCGCCGCCGAGGCCGACGCCGCGTCCACCCCTGCCCGGCCCGTGCACGTGGCCACGCTGCTGGAAGACGGCGATTCGGCGCTCGCCGCCCGCGTGAACCTGATCCGTTCCGCGCGCCGGAGCATCGACGTGCAGACCTACATCTGGGAGATGGACGACGCCGGCCAGCTCGTGCTCGACGAGTTGATCCACGCCGCGCGGCGCGGCGTGCGCGTGCGCATCCTTGCCGACCAGTTGTTCTCGTTCGGCGATCCGGCGCTGCTCGCCGGGCTGGCGCGGGCAAGCGACCATCTCGACATCCGCCTCTACAATCCCACCTTCCACAACGCGCACACGACGCCGCTGGAATTCGCCGCCGGCATCGCCTGCTGCTTCTTCCGCTTCAACCAGCGCATGCACAACAAGCTGCTGGTGGTGGACGACCTCATCGGCATCACCGGCGGACGGAATTACGAAGACCGCTATTTCGACTGGGACGACACCTTCGATTACGTCGATCGCGACGTCATGGTCGGCGGCCCCGCCGCCAAGGCCATGGGCAAGAGCTTCGAGACGTTCTGGCAACACAAGCGCTCGGTGCCGCTCACCCACCTGCGCGACGTGAATCGCGCCATCGTCGCCGACACCGACGACAAACGAACCTGGAAGCCGCCCACCTACGCGCATCCCGAACGCGTGGCCGAACTCGTGGCGAATGCGCAGGATCCCACCTGGCTCGCCGAGCACATCGGTGCCGCCAGCCTGCGGCTGAACCGCGTGGAATACCTCTCCGACCTCCCCGGCAAGACCGACGAGCCCCGCCGGCGCGAGGCTCGCGAACTCACCCGTCACATCATGGGCCTGGTACGCAACGCGAAGACCGAAATCGTGCTGCAGACGCCCTATCTGGTGATGAGCCGGCCGGCCAAGAAGATCTTCGCCAACCTGCGCCAGCGGGACGACCCGCCGCGCGTGATCGTCTCCACCAACTCCCTCGCCTCCACCGATGCCTTCGCGGTGTATGCGATGTCCTACAAGCATCGCAAGCGCTACCTCACCGACTACGGCTTCGAGATCTACGAGTTGAAGCCTCGCCCATCGAACGCCGACCCCGATGCGCTGGAGGGCGGCTCGCACGCGGTAGCCATTCCCGCGCCCATCGACGGTGGATCGGTCGCGAAGAGCCGGCGCGGGCGCGCCCGGTCGGGATCGGCGCCCAACGGTGCGCCGTCGGAGTCGTCGGGTTTCTTCGCCGTCGGGAGCCAGGCCAGTCGTGGAGCCCGTCATCGTCCCGCGCCCCTGCTCACCGCCGGCGTTCGCTTCGGGTTGCATGCCAAGTCGATCGTGGTGGACGACACCTTCGCGATGGTGGGCACGCACAATTTCGACCCGCGATCGGACCACTACAACACCGAGGCCGGCGTGATCGTCTACGACAAGCGTTTCGCCGATCGGCTGCGCGGCTCGATCATGCAGGACACCCAGCCCGGCAATGCATGGGTGATCGGCCCGAGGCAGAAGACGATCCCCGTGCTGTCGCCGATCAACGAGTTCATCGGCGACGTCTCCGAGCGACTGCCGTTCTTCGACCTGTGGCCGTTCCGCTACGCCACCAGCTACGACCTCAAGCCCGGCTGCATCCCGATGCGCTGGACCGATCCGCAATTCTTCGAGTGCTACGAGCCGGTGGGCGACTTCCCCGAGGTGGACGTCTCGTTGAAGCTGATCTACACGCGGATGATCACCGCGTTCGGCTCCTCCGCGGCGGGGATTCTCTGAATCGCCGATACGATCGGCTCCCACCCCTTCGGTAGCCAGGCCATCGCAAACGGCCAGCCAATGGGCATGAAACACCGCCCGTCGAGACCGGCCCATCGAAGAGGTGTGAAACAGCCCGTCGAGACCGGCCTACCGAAGGGGTGGGAGTCGATCGTATCGGCGAAAGCCCACGGAGCGATGACGCCGGAAGCTACATCGGCGAAGTGAGCTCGAACCGCACCGGCAAATCCGCCGTATATCGTGCCGGCCGGTCCGCCGCCGCGAAGCGCCAGCGGCGCACGGCTTCTTCCGCCGCGCGATCGAGGTCGAAATCACCGCTGGAGCGGCCCACCGACACGCTCATCACATCGCCCTCGGGCGTGACGGTGACATTAAGGACCACCTGCCCCTCGCGATGCGCGCGCAGCGCCGAGATCGGGTAACGCGGCGACGGCATGTAGACCGGACGCAGGGGTTCGGGTCGGGGCTCCGCACGAGGTGCCGACACGATGTCGGGTTTCGGTCGGGCCGCGGCCACGGGTCGCGGTGGCGCGGGTTCCACGCGCTTCGGTGCGGCGGACGGCATCACCACTTCCGCGAGGGGACGCGCCGCCGGGGCGCGCTCGTAGGTGAGCGCCGTGAGCCAGCTCGTGCCGGCGATACCGAAAACGAGGCCCAGGGCGCTCAGGGATGTGCTGGTGCGTAATGCGAGCATACGTGCCTTGCATAAGGCGGCGCGGGCGCCGCCCGTTCTTTCGTCAGGGGCGTTCGAGGATCGCCGTCACACCCATGCCGCCGGCGGTGCAGATGGAAATCAGGCCACGGCCCGAGCCCTTCTGCTCCAGCATCTTCGCCAACGTGGCGACGATGCGCGCGCCGGTCGCCGCGAAGGGATGTCCCGTCGCGAGACTGGAGCCGTTGACGTTGAGTTTCGACGGATCGATCGATCCCAGCGGGCCGTCGAGACCCAGCCGGTTGCGGCAATAGTCGTCGCTCTCCCATGCACGCAGCGTGCAGAGCACCTGGGCGGCGAAGGCTTCGTGGATTTCGTAGAAGTCGAAATCGCCCAGCCCCAGCCCGGCCTGCTTGAGCATGCGCGGCACGGCGACGGTCGGTGCCATGAGCAGGCCCTCGCCATGGACGAAGTCCACCGCGGACACCTGCGCATGGGTGAGGTAGGCCTGGATCGACAGGCCACGCGAGGCCGCCCATTCGTCGCTGGCCAGGAGCACGGCGGCGGCGCCGTCGGACAGACCGGTGGAGTTGCCTGCCGTGAGGGTGCCACGGCCCGAGGTCTTGTCGAACGCGGGCTTGAGCGAGGCCAGTTTTTCCAGCGTGGTGTCCGGACGCAGGAAGCCGTCGCGCTTGAGCCCGCGGAACGGCACCACGAGGTCGTCGAACAGGCCGGCGTCGTAGGCGGCGGCGAGCTTGCGGTGGCTGGCCAGCGCCAGTTCGTCCTGCTCGACGCGACCGATGTGCCATTCCTTCGCCATCAGCTCGCAGTGGTCGCCCATCGACTTGCCGGTGCGCGGCTCGGCCACGCCCGGGAACGACGGCTTGAGTTCCTTCAGCGAGAAACCGCGCGTGGCGACGGCCAGCTTCTCCTTGAGCGTCTTGGCGCGATTGAGCGCCAGCAGGCGCTTGCGGAGCTTCCGCCCGTACACGATGGGCACGTCGCTGGTGGTGTCCGAACCGCCCGCGATGCCGGCGTCGATCTGCCCGGTGGCGATCTTGTTGGCGATGATGATCGCGTTGTCGAGCGACGTGCCGCAGGCACGCGCGGTGGTGATGCCGGGGGTGGTCGGCGCCAGGCCCGAGGACAGCACGGCTTCACGGGCCACGTTCCAGTCCGCCGAATGGCGGATGACGGCGCCCATGGCGACCTCGCCCAGCTCCACGCCGTGCAGGCCGTACTTCTCGACCAGCGAACCCAGTACCTTGACCGACATGCCGAAATTGCCGACGTCGGCGTAGGCCGTGTTGTTGCGGCAGAAGGGAATGCGGACGCCGCCGACCACTCCCACGCGCTTTTGCGTCTTTTCCATGCTTAGAGGGACTATCCGAAACCGAGGGGGTTTGTCCGACCGGGGACGAACCCGTTCGAAGCCGAAGATGCCACGGACGCCGACGATCGCCGACGAAACGCGTATCGGCAAGGCTAACGCGCATCCGCGCTCGGCGAAAGCCTTAAGGGACACGAATGGTAGAATGCGTTCCTTTGCCGTTCTGGAACGCTGGCCATGACCGAGTTGATCGCCTGCCCTGCCGTCCTGGCGCTGGAACTGGCCGGGGGCGACGCCCCGGACCGCCTGGCGCTGACCCGCGACGAGGCCCAGGCGCTGGCCGCCCTCATGGCCGACGACCTGCGCAAGCTGCTCCCGGGCGTGGAAACCGCCCGTTTCGCCGTGGCCGGCGCCTTGTTCGACGGCGTGGAAATCCTCCGCCCCGGCTTCCCGGTGTTCGCCACCCTCGACGAGCTGGCCCGGCGGATCCCGCGCGTCACCTCGGCCGGCGGCGTGGTGGCCTTCGGTACCCACGAGGGCAACATGCCCGCCCAGCCCCTGGTCCCCGATCCGCGCTACGCGGGCGGCCCGATGCGGCTCGTTCCCTGGATGCTGCTCGTACCGGCCGACGAGGCCGACGACATCGCCGCGACGATGGAAACCGAGCTCGTGGGCCGGGGCGAGGCCGGCGAGCGCACCGCGGATTTTCTCATGCGCACCCTGGGCATGCGCCTGGAGCACGCCCGCTACCTCAGCCGCGACGACCTCATCGCCCTGACCTGCGTGCAGTACGAACACATGAACCTCGCCCCGATGTGGACGATGCTCGAGGCCGCCCTGCTCACGCCTTATAAGGAAGAAACCGCCCTGGGCTCGCGAGGCCTGCCCCTGCGCTACGCCGAAGGCCAGGTCGCCATCCCGGGACCGTCGGCGTGGTTCGCCGCGTCGGGCACGAAGGGCGACAACCCGGTGCACGAGTTCGCCGGCACGCTGTTCGAGCTGCGCCAGTACGCCGCGCTGCTCGATGCCCATCGCGTACCGCTGCACCTGCAAGGCGAGTCGCCTCGCCCCGAAGCCTTCCTGGTCGAGCACCTGGCCGACGCCGATCCGCGGTTGCCCGAGCCGGTCCTCTATGCCCATGAGGCCGCCGGACTGGGCATGGCCGCCGTCACCGTCGCCCAGCCGGTGCCGGGCAAGGCGCGCGTGCTGGCCCACGGCTACCCGCTGGCACCGGGCGCCCTCGGCCCGTTGCTCGACGCCCTGGTGGAACGCTACGGCGCCGCCGCCGAGGTGCGTACGCTCGGCCGCATGATGCTCGACGCCGACGGGCGCCTGGACGCACCGGCACCCGCCCTGCACTGAGCGCGCGCGCCGGTCGACCGAGCGGATCGTCTTTACGATAAGTCCGATATACGACGGCCCGGTGGCCCGGTTAGAGTGGATGCCATCGATCCACCGGCACGCCCATGCACCGCCAGCCACCACCCACGACGGCCCAGACCGACGCTCCCGGGCGCACGCTGGAAGCTCGGCTGAAGGAAAGCGAAGACCGCTTCGCCCTCGCTTTCCGCCACGCCGCCATCGGCATGGCCATCGTGGCGCCCGACGGGCGGTGGCTCCAGGTGAACGAGGCGATCTGCGAGATCTTCGGCTACACCGAAAGCGAACTGCTCTCGTCGGCCTTCCAGGACATCACCCACCCCGACGACCTCGCCGCCGACCTGGAACTCACCCGCAAGGTACTCTCCGGTGAGCGCGTGTCCTTTCACCTGGAGAAGCGCTACATCCGTCGCGACGGCGGCGTGGTGTACGCGCTGCTCAGCGTCTCGCTGGTGCGCGACGAGCATGGCCAGCCGCTCTACTTCATCTCGCAGGTGCAGGACATCAGCGATCGCAAGGCCTTCGAAGACGCGTTGTTCCGCGAGCGCGAACTGGCCGAGGTCACGCTCAAATCCATCGGCGACGCGGTAATCACCACCGACACCGATCTCCTCGTCACCTCGATCAATCCCATCGCCGAAGCGATGACCGGCTGGAACAGCCACGAGGCGGTGGGCCGTCCGATGGACGACATCTTCCAGCTGCGCGATCCGCTCACCCGGCGACCCATCGTCAACCCGCTGCGCACCGCGGTGACGAAGAACGCCATCGTGGGCATCACCACCGACGCCATCCTCCTGCATCGCAACGGCTTCGACAGCCCCATCGAGGATTCGGCCGCGCCCATCCACGATTACGCGGGCAACGTGGTGGGTGGCGTGGTGGTGTTCCACGACGTGAGCGAAACGCGCGCCCTCGCGCTGAAGATGGCCCATCTCGCCCACCATGACACGCTCACGGGGCTGCCCAACCGCACGCTGCTGCAATCGCGCATGGACTTCGCCGTAACGGTGGCCGCTCGACGCAACCAGCGCGCGGCGCTGCTCTTCGTCGACATCGATCATTTCAAGCAGATCAACGACAGCATGGGCCACGCCGCCGGCGACGCGCTGTTGAAGGAAGTGGCCCGGCGCATCCGTGCCACCGTGCGCCCCGACGACACCGTGAGCCGCCTGGGCGGCGACGAGTTCGTGGTGCTCCTGCCGCACATCGACAACGCCTCCGACGCGGCCGGCGTCGCCGAAAAGGTGCTCGAGGCCTGCGGCGAAGCGGTGGGCGTCGACGCCTCCGCGCTGGCGATCAGCTTCAGCATCGGCATCAGCCTGTTTCCCGACGACGCGAACGACGCCGAGGCGCTGCTGCGCCATGCCGATACCGCGATGTACGAGGCGAAGATGCAGGGCCGCAACGGCTACCGCTTCTTCAACGCCTCGATGAACGAAAGAAACACCGCGCGCGTGCGCATCGAGGTGGAGCTGCGCAAGGCGCTCGCGCGCAACGAACTGAGCCTGCACTACCAACCCAAGGTCGACGTCGAACTGGGCACCGTCGTCGGCGCCGAGGCGTTGCTGCGCTGGCAGGTGGATGGCGAAGACGTCTACACGCCGGAGCAGTTCATTCCCGTGGCGGAAGACTGCGGCCTCATCGTGCCCATCGGCGAATGGGCGCTGCGCGAAGCCTGCCGCCAGGCGACATCCTGGGCGACCGCGTATCGTCCGTTGTCGGTGTCGGTGAACGTCTCCGCGCTGCAATTCCAGCACACGCGCTTCTTCGAATCGCTGCGCGGCATCCTGGACGAAACCGGCCTGCATCCCACCCTGCTCGAGCTCGAACTCACCGAGCGCACCGTGATGGAAGGCGGCGACCACATCGCCGACCTGCTCAAGCGCATCAAGTCGCTGGGCGTATCGCTCAGCCTCGACGACTTCGGCACGGGCTATTGCAGCCTTTCGTACCTGAAGCACTTCCCCGTCGATATATTGAAGATCGACCGCACCTTCATCCGTGACGTGGCCTGGGACAACGACAGCGCGGCCATCGTCAGCGCGATCATCACCATGGGCCGCGGCATGAACAAGCAGGTGCTCGCCGAGGGCGTGGAAAGCGTGGAACAGGCGCAGTTCCTGGGGCTTTCGGGTTGCTCGCAGATGCAGGGCTTCCTGTTCGGCAGGGCCGTTTCCGCGAAGGACTTCGAGGCGCGGATCGGGGAAGTGGACCTTGGCGATCCACGACAGGCCGTGGAGTAGCCCGCTCCGCGGGCTTCGCCGATGCGATCGGCTCCCGCCCCTTCGGTAGGCGGGTTGTCGAAACTTGCTACCGAATGGGTGGGAGCCGATCGCATCGGCGAATCAATCTCGCAACATCGCCTCGTACATGTAGTAATGGCACCGCTCCATCCCGAGGCCGCGGTATGTCGCCTGCGCCCGCTCGTTCTCCGTCTCCACGTAAAGCCGCACACCCACGGCACCCGCCGCCTCGGCCTTCGACCGCACGCTCTCGTAGAGGGAACGAAACACCCCGCCCCGGCGCGCCTCCGGCGCCACGTAGACGCTCTGGATCCACCAGAAATCCCCGCAGCGCCAGTCGCTCCATTCGTAGGTGACGAGCAGGCAGCCCACCGCGGCGCCGTCACGCTCGGCCACGAGGTAGAACCCCCTGCGCGGCTCGGCGAACACGGCGCGCACGCCGCGTCCGATGGTGTCCGGGTCGAGCGTCTTGCGCTCGGTTTCCCAGGCCATGGCGATGTTCCAGCGGGCGATGTCGTCGGCGTCGTCGACGGCCGCGGCGCGAATGGTAAGGGTCATGCGGTTATCCGTTGGGCGGGCGGCGCGTGCGCGACGCGCCGAGTCTGCGGGTGAGGGTGTTGCGGCCGACGCCGAGCGCCGCGGCGGCATGCTGGCGATGGCCGTCGTTGGCGATCAGCGCCACTTCGAGCAAGGTCTTGTCCAGGGCGTCGCGGGCGCGGGCATGGATATCGGCCTCGTTCTGCGCCAGGGCATCCTGCACCCAAATACGCAGGGCATCGGTCCATTCGCCACTTCGCGTTTCGCGGCCCGGCAGCGCGCCTAGATCCGAAGCGAGGATCTCGCTGCCCGGCGCGATCACCGCCAGGCGACGGCACAGGTTCTCCAGCTCGCGCACGTTACCGGGATAGTCGCGTTGCTCGACCAGTTTCATCGCACTTCGGGAAAAGCGTTTCGGCGACAGGTTGAGTTCGGCGGCGGCCTTGGCGAGGAAGTGGCGCGCCAACATCGGCACGTCGCCACGACGCTCCCGCAACGAAGGCAAGGCGATGCGCACGACGTCGAGGCGATGCTTCAGGTCGGCGCGGAACTGGCCGGACGCCACGCGAGCGTCGAGATCCTGATGCGTGGCGGCGACGATACGCACGTTGCCACGCAGCGGCTCGCGACCACCCACGCGGTAGAACTCGCCGCCGGACAGCACGCGCAGCAACCGGGTCTGCAAGGCCACCGGCATGTCGCCGATCTCGTCGAGAAAGAGGGTGCCGCCTTCCGCCTGTTCGAAGCGGCCGACGTGACGTCGCGAGGCCCCCGTGAAAGCACCGGCCTCGTGGCCGAACAGCTCGCTCTCCAGCAACTCCGAAGGAATCGCCGCCGTGTTCAGCGCCACGTAGGGCTTGCCGCTGCGCGCGCTTTCCTCGTGCAGGGCGCGCGCCACCAGCTCCTTGCCGGTGCCGGTCTCGCCCGTGATCAGCACGTTGAGGTCGCTGGCCGCCACCCGCCCGATGAGACGGAAGACCTCGCGCATCGCCGGGCTCTCGCCGAGCAGCGCGTTGGCGTCGCGCTTCAGTTCCGGCACCACCACTTCTTCGCGCGACGCCTGCAACGCACGCTCCACCGTCGCCACCGCGTGGTCGAGGTCGAACGGCTTGGCAATGTAATCCACCGCGCCGGCGCGATATGCCGCCGCGGTCGTCGCCACGTCGGTGAATGCGCTCATCACGAGGACAGGGCCGATGTTGCGCCGGGTGAGGTCTTCCAGCAGGCGCAAACCGTCTTCGCCGGGCATGCGCACGTCGGTGACGAGCAGGGCCGGACGGCTTTCGTTCAACGCCGCGCGTACCGCGTCGCCCGCGCTGAATTCACGCACCGCGTGACCGGCGTCGCGCAGCGCCTCGGCGAGCACGAAACGGACGCCGCGATCGTCGTCGGCGATCCATATCTCAGTCATGCGCACGCTCCATCGGCAGGTAAAGGGAAAACACCGTTTCGCCCGGGCGGCTCACGTAGCGCAGGTCGCCGCCGTGTTCGAGCGCGATCTCGCGCGACAGCGCCAGCCCGAGCCCGCTACCGTCGGGCCGCCCGGACACCAGCGGCTGGAACAGCGAGTCGCGCACCTCGTCGGCCACCCCGGGGCCGTCGTCGACGACATCGATACGCAAGGCCGCGCGCACCGTGCGCTCGCCGAGGCGCGCGCCGTGCTCCACACGTGTACGCAGCAGCAAGTGGGCCGCGCCCGCTTCGCGGGCATTGCGCGCGAGATTGATCAGTACCTGCAACAGGCGATCGCCGTCGCCGAGCGTATCGGGCAGGCTGGGGTCGTAGTCGTGGCGAAGATGCAACGGATCGGGCTCGGCGAGCACCAGCTGCTCCAATCGCTCGAGCAACTCATGCACGTTCACCGGCACGATCCTCGCCGCGCCGCCATGGCGCAACAAGCCATCGGCCAGCGCCGCGAGGCGGTCCGCCTCGGCGATCACCATCGCGGCCAGCGCACGCAGGTCGTCGTCGCGCACACGCCGCTGCAGCAACTGCGCGGCACCACGCAGTCCGGCCAGCGGATTCTTCACCTCGTGGGCGAAGCCGCGCAGGGTGGCCGACAACGGCGTCGACCCGGAACCCATGTCCGTCGACAGGGGATGGACCTCCACCAACACCTGCCCCTCGTCCAGCGGCTGGAGCAGCAGGTCGGCGAGAAGCTCACGCCCCCGGGCCAGGCCCAGGGTCACGGAGCGCAGATGAAACCCCCGCCCCTCCACCCGCACCCGGTCCAGGTGGCCGGCCAGATTCGGCTCCCGCATCAGCGTCACCAGCTCTTGCCCCACCGCCGACCGGGGTCCGACGTCCAAAGCCTCGCCCAGGGCGGGATTGATCCATAGAACACGCCCGTCCATGCCAGCCAAGGCCAGGCCGGTGCCGAGCAGGGTCAATAGGTTATCGGAGGAGGGTGCATGCATTGCACCAATGTAGGGAGATCCGTGAGCAGTGGCAATCGCCTTAACAGCACCCATGGTGGAAATGCCGGCATAGTAGGTTCTCGATGTACCGACTATGCCGGCTCCGATCGGCACCTACTATGACAACATCCGCGATAGTGCCTGGGCGCACAGGACTGCTCCGGGACGCAAAGGCTAGGGGCGGCGATGGACCTTTCGTAAAACAACACCTTACTGTAGAGAGCCATCTAATTGCGCGGTAACTCCATCATCTCTGATCGGCTTCGCCAAGGCCCGTGATCACGATTTCCATTTGACCTGATCACAAAAACCAAGCTGCGCACCTCATGCCCTTTTTAGGAACGGGTGGCCGATAGAAACAAGGACCACTACAGGTTTCTTAGTGGGACTGGTATCTCACCGAGGGTCCGCGCTCGACTGGAGGCAGCATGGGCTGACACATGGCCAGCCGGAGCGGTGTTTGTTCGATTCGATGGCGCGTCCGCGAGACTGATCCAAGCGATCTGTGCTCGCGAACCGCGACCGGCGGATTGATGCTTTCGACACCTTGTTTCCGTAACGCGGCGAGTTTGACTAACGTTCAAGGCACTCGATATCGATGAAAACCGCGATCGGCTCTCCTGGTCTTAAGCCATCCATTGACCTCATCGTATCTGTGAAATGTTCGCTTCGGATCGAAAGCGGACAGCCCACAAAGTCAAGGGAGAAACTTAACGCAATCGCCGCCATGATTCACGCTGCGGTTTCAAGAAACCTACCTGAGTTCCTCACGTTATATGTTAGATCTGTCATCATCCACTATTGCGTGCAGCGAAATTCAATAGTTACTGTGTCAGCGTTCCTTTGCGCACAACACCACTGGATCATGTTGTTGAGCAGAGACCGGCAAGGTTCTATATGCCTCAGTACGCACGTATCAGAACGCAAAGGTATCGGGCTCCCATGTACTTTCGGTACAAAGAACACCAGATCCATTTCACCGACGATGGACAGGGCGATGCACTCGTCTTCCTGCATGGACTGGGTGGCAATGCACGCAACTGGACCTACCAGCGGCAGTACTTCGTCTCCCACCGGCGGGTGGTTTGCCTTGACTTGCCAGGCCATGGCAAGTCGGAGAGCAAGAACATCGAGTTCTCAGCGTTCGTGGACGTAGTCATCGCCCTGATTGATCACCTGGGCATCGACAAGGTGGCGATCTGCGGCCTGTCCAAAGGCGCCCGTATCGGGCTAGGGGTGGCGGCACGCGCCAGGGATCGGGTCAGCGCACTGATCGTGGTCAATACCTGCCTGTGCCTGAGCCCATCGGATCAGGCTGCCCGAACGATGTTGTACGACGAGCTCCTGCTAGGACGGGTTGGCATGCAGTCATGGGCAAGGCAGTTACTCGCCCAGATGGCTATCGACCAAGGCACGACCATCCACAAGGGCTTCCTGCGTTCGCTCGATAGCTTGGACGGCCCCTACATCCGGGCGTTGTTTCAGCAGATCCAGGACTACGACCAACGCTCAGAGGTCGCCACGATCACGAGCCCCACCTTGCTCATCCATGGCGAGAATGATCAGATCGTGCCTTCCTATTGCCATGGCGAGCTGCAGCAATTGATTCCGTACGCTGTGCACCAGGTCTTTAAGCAGTGCGGTCATCTGCCATACCTGGAGGCTCCGGAGCGCTTCAATGAAGCCGTCCAGTCATTCCTTAGCGACGAGACATCGTAGGTAGCCTCCACTGTTTCAGACCTGCAAGGTCAAGGTTCCCGAGGAAGAGGCCCATGAGACGCAGGGGCAGAACGAATGCGCCCTTTGTTCTTCCGTCAGGCAACTGTCGCGATGGATGGGCGTTCCGCCGGTGTACGTGGTGATGCAAGCCCCACACTCCCCGCGCCTGCAGTCCGAAGCGATCCAGGCGCCGGCCGCTTCCATCGCATCGAGCAATGTGGTTCCCACCGGCACATCCACCTCAATGTTGGATTCGGACAGGGCCAGCTTTACCGGACCATCGATCATCGACCACGCCGGCCCGAAGCTCTCAAAGTGCACCCGCTTTGCCTGTACGCCATGCGCGCCGGCCGCCAGGCGAACACGGTGAATCAGCGAGGAAGGACCACACACGTAGAAGTGCGTGTCAGCTTCGTGCGCGTGGGTTTTCAGCAACTGGTTGATGTCGATCCGCCTGAAAGTGTCGCTCTCTGTGAAGTACAACGTCACGCGATCGCAGTCCTCGCTGAGCAACACTTCCTGAAAGACCATCTCAGCGCGTGACTTTGAGGAGTAGTGCAACTCAAAGGATGTGCCGGTCTGGCGCAGCCGCGCGATGATGCTAAGCATGGGCGTGATACCGATGCCGCCTGCTATCAGGACGTAGTGCTGACCATCCGGCGCGATGCTGAACTCGCTGATGGGCCTCGATGCTTCCAACAGCGTGCCCACTGCAAGTCGCTCGTGCAGGAACTTGGAACCGCCACGGCCGTAGGGATTCTTCTTGACTGCGATCTCGTAGTACGAGCCGCCCTGCGGGTCAGAGACTAGCGAGTACTTCCGCTGCGCGGGCTCGTTCTCGAGATCAAAACCCAAGGCCAGGTGGGAGCCCGGCTCGAAAGCGGGCAGTAATTGACCGTCCGTCGACTCCAGACGTATCAAGCGAACGCTGGGTGTCAGGGCAGTGACTTGACTCACACGCAACTGCATTTTTCAAATACCTTGTGGCAAAAAGGGAGACGCGTCGACGAACGCTGTACTGAGCTGCTCAGGCAGCTGCGTTTCGATCCAGGCGCTGGTCTGGAACTGCCAGAAGCGCCCGGTGCCGCCGGTCACGCCCTTCGGGTCCGGCTGATCCCAGAGCATCTCGGCGCGTCCGGTGAGCTGGAGCATCCTGCGTTGGACGTAGTCGGGGAACACCAGCCCGGCACGTGGATCAATAAGTACGTTGCCGGCGCTGTTGAACATCCCGTTGCCGTTGTAGTCGGGAATCCTGAGCTTGCCGTCGGCGAGTACTTCCACGAAACCTGACGGACCGCCCCGATGGGTAATGTCGGCACCGTGTGTCTTGTGGGCGGTGGCCAGAAAGAACGTATCGGTGCTTTGGAGGAGGTTGAGATGTCCTGGCTCGAGCGTCAGCCCATGCTTGATGCTGGTGGGCATCAGCTTGTCAGAGGTGGATGGCAGTTCGATGGTCCTGCGTTGGATGTAGCGTGGGCAAATCGGAACCGACTCGGTCACTTCAACAACGAGGCGATCACTCTCCAGATGGGCCTGCCCGTTGATTTTTAGCCGCTTCCGGGTCTGCAGCTCCAACAGCAGTAGACCGATGCGGCCATCTTGCTCGATGTTGCTCCAGAGCGGGTCGTGAGCTTGCCTGATTACATTGTCCAGATGGATTGTCAGTGTGCTCGCGTCGTCAGAGGGCTCCAGGAAGCCGCGCTCACCTATCAGGACCGATGCCCACACACGACCCACCGCATCTACGCTAGCCGCGTACACCATTCTCTGCTGGCGAACAAACGGTAATGCGGGGCGAATGATGTGATCGGCCACGTTAGAAGCGTTTCGGGCAGCAATGTCCGATTCATGGGCCATGGCCTGGGCCTGGAGCTCGCCCTCATGGAAGTTGGGTTTGTTGTACATAGCGGGTGCCAGTTGCCGCAGATGCGGCGAGCTGCACATGCTCGGCAAATAGCGAAGAACCAGAAACGGTCTGCTACGCAATTGACTATTTCCATACCGGCAATACCGCGGCAGCAGGTTTTGCTAGGCTAAACCGACCAGAAAGGGTGCAGCTAATGGATCATGTCCGCCTGATGCAGGTCTTTGTCGCCGTGGTCGAAGCTCAGGGCTTCGCACCGGCAGCTAGAAAGCTCGATCTCTCCCCGGCCAGCGTCACGCGTGCGGTGGTCAGCCTGGAGCAAGCACTAGGGGTGACGTTGCTGGTACGCACGACCCGCAGCATGCGACTGACCAACGCCGGCAGCCGCTACTTCGAGGAGTCGCGCTCGATCCTGCAGCAGATCGAGGATCTCAATGCCGCCCTCGCCGATGCCAATGCCACGCCCAAAGGGTCCATTACCGTTACGGCCCCCTTGCTGTTCGGCAGGATCGCCGTCATGCCCAGCATCGTGTCCTTTCTGAAGATGCATGCCGAGGTTCAGGTCACAGCCCACTTCTCTGACCGCAACCTTAATTTGATCGATGAGAACATCGACGTTGCCGTACGCATAGGCCAGCTTCCCGACTCGGGCATGCGGTCCATGCAGGTGGGCCACGTGCGTCATGTCCTGTGCGCCTCGCCTGAGTATCTCGCTACGCGGGGAACGCCCACCCACCCCGCCGAACTGACGATGCATGACGTGGTGGTTGCGGCGGCCATGTCCCCCCGCCTGGACTGGCGATTCGGGCCCTCGCAGCAGCCTGTCCAGGTCAAGGTGCGACCGCGCATTATAGTCACCAGCAACGACGCCGCGATCGCCGCGATCTCCTCCGGGTTTGGTATGGCGCGCCTGCTGTCCTATCAGATCGCCGAGGAGGTATCCGCAGGGCGTCTGAGGATCATCCTTGAGGATTTCGAGGAGCCGCCCCTTCCGGTCCACATCCTGCACCGGGAGTCCATCAACGGCTCAGTCCGCGTGCGGGCTTTCATCGACCACCTAGCTGCGACATTGCGCCGCCTGCCGCTGATCCTGGACTGATTGCACAAGACAGACGCAAGACTCAATTGCGGCCGGGCCGATTTCTGACACCACGCCCGACCTCTATCGTTGGCCTCGTCGCCGCTAGTTCGGCAGACGCCCCCATTCAACGTTAAGGATGCCCAATGAAAGTTGCAATTGTTGTCCTGTCTGATCCCAATGCCGGCGAAGAGGCCCTGGGCCGCGTGTTCAATGCGCTTGCCGCCGCCTACGACTTCAAGGCTAAGGGCAATGAGGTCCGTATCTACTTCCACGGTACCGGCACGCGCTGGCCGGAAGTGCTCTCCAGCGTCAATCACCCCATCAATGTCCTGTTCGAGGCAGTCAAGGCCAGCATCGTGGGCGTGTCCTCCGGCTGCGCCGATGTCTTTGGTGCCAAGGACGGCGCGGAGAAGTCGGGCTTCAAGTTGGTCCAGGAGAACATGGTTCCCGGCACCTCGGGGCTGCCCAGCGTGGCGGACATCGCCGCTGATGGCTTCACGGTGCTGACGTTCTAAGGCCAGCCCAGGATGGCGATGCGCTCGCGTATCGCCATGACCGCTAGGCGCTGGTCGATGTGTCTTGCCAGCGCTTGCTTTCAGCAATGACCCCGGGGCTTGCCTGCCAGGTGCCTGGGCATGTGAGTGCCATGCGTGAATTCGACTATGACCTGTTTGTGATTGGTGGCGGTTCTGGTGGTGTCAGGGCTGCGCGCCTGGCCGCCTCCCTGGGCAAGCGCGTGGCCATTGCCGAGGAGTATCGGTTCGGTGGCACGTGCGTCATTCGGGGTTGTGTTCCCAAGAAGTTGCTCGTCTATGCCTCCCAGTACCGGGAGCATTTTGAAGACGCGGCCGGGTTCGGCTGGAACGTAGGACCGGCGACGATGGACTGGCCCCGACTGGTCGCGGCCAAGAATGTCGAGATCGCGCGACTTGAGCGTCTCTACCGTGGCGGATTGGAGAGCGACGGTGCCGAGCTGATGCAGACGCGGGCCGAGTTGGTAGATGCGCACACGATTCGACTGGTGGGCAACGGCAAGACTGTCACCACCGAACGACTTCTGATTGCCACCGGCGCTGCTCCTAATGCCCACGCAGCACTACCAGGCCATGAGCTGTGCATCACGTCCGATGAAGTCTTCGACCTGCCGGCACTGCCAAGATCGATCCTGATTCTGGGCGGCGGCTACATCGCCCTGGAGTTTGCCAACATCTTCCACGGACTGGGCGTGGAGGTCACCGTGGTCTATCGCGGCAAGGAGATCCTGTCGCGCTTCGATCACGATCTTCGTGCGGGTCTGCATCAGGCGATGACCGACAAGGGCATCAAGATCCAGCTAACCGACGTCGTGGAGCAGGTATCGAGAACCGACGATAACGAGCTCATTGCCCGGACCATGGCCGGCCAGGCGCTGAGCGCCGAGGTGATCTTGTTGGCGCTGGGCCGCGAGCCGAACACGAAGGGACTGGGTCTGGATGCCGCCGGCGTCCAGACCGACGAGCGCGGCGCGATCATGGTCGATGCCTACTCGCAAACCAACATCCCCAACATCTATGCACTGGGCGATGTCACCGACCGGGTGCAGCTGACGCCGGTGGCCATTCATGAGGCCATGTGCTTCATCGAAACCGTCTACAAGGACAACCCCACCTCACCCGATCACGAACTGATCCCCACCGCCATCTTCTCTCAACCCGAGATCGGCACCGTGGGCCTGTCCGAAGAGGCCGCTACCGAACGGCACGAAGAGATCGAGGTCTACCGCGCCCAGTTCCGGCCCATGAAGGCCACTCTCTCAGGGCGCTCGGAGAAAACGATCATGAAGCTGGTGGTCGATGCTGCGACCCGCAAAGTCGTGGGCGCCCACATCCTGGGGCATGCCGCTGGCGAGATGGCCCAGTTGCTGGGCATCCCGTTGAAGGCCGGAGCAACCAAGGAAGACTTCGATCGTACGATGGCCGTGCATCCCACTGCGGCCGAAGAGCTGGTCACTATGTACAAGCCCACCTACCGCGTCAGGAACGGCGAGCGAGTCGTCCAAGCCACGAGTGTCTACAGCGCCTCCATCGAGAAGCCCCAATGAACAAGCTGCAAGCCATGGAAGTCTTTGTTCAGGTCGTGACCGCCGGTGGCTTCACCCGCGCCGCTGAGAACATGAAGCTTCCCAAGGCCACGGTCTCGACCTTAATTCAATCATTGGAGACCACGCTTTCGGTCAAGCTGCTCAACCGCACCACTCGCCGGATGAGTGTTACCGCCGATGGGGCGGCCTACTACGAACGATGCCTGCAGATCCTCTCGGACGTGCGAGATGCGGAAGACTCCGTGCTGCGCATCCGCCAAAGTCCCTCGGGCAGGCTGCGCGTAGATGCGCCCACGGGGTTGGCTAGCGAGGTCGTCATCCCGGCACTGCCGGAGTTCTTCAAGCTCTACCCGGACATTCGCCTGGAATTGGGCTGCAGTGACCGCCCGGTAGATCTTGTCGAAGAGGGCGTGGACTGCGCGATCCGCGGGGGGCGTCGCCTGACCGACTCCAGGCTCGTCGCCAAGCATGTGGGCACGATGCATTACATGACTTGCGCCTCGCCGGCCTATCTGGAGCACCGTGGCTCACCTCAGCATCCAGATGACCTAGTGAAGCACCATTGCGTCAACTACTTCTCTGCACGAACCGGTCGCATGTTCGACTGGTACTTCGAGCGCGACGGTCAACGGGTTCAGGTTGCCCTGTCGAGTCACATTGCCGTGAGCGATAGCTATGCCTACACGGCGGCAGGCTTGGCTGGACTGGGCGTGGTCCAGATGGCCGACTTCCTGATGGCGCCCATGATCGCGGATGGACGCTTTACCCGTATCCTGGAGGGCTGGATCAACGAGCCGTTGCCCATCCATGTCGTCTACCCGGAGAACCGGCATCTGTCGGCCAAAGTCCGAGTGTTCGTGGACTGGGTCACCGATCTGTTCGCCCACCATCCCACCATGCACTAACCTCCATTATGCACGGAGATGCAGCCATCGAAGCGCGTGGTCACGCCCACGGCAAGAGCGATCAGCTCGTGTACCTTGGCATCCAGGTGGCCGGCCTTGTTCGACGCGTTGTCCATCAGTGCCATGCCGCGCATCGTGTCCGGGCTCAGCTTGGCGTAATCGCCCATGCGCTCAATCAAGGCAGTGCGGTAGGCATTCCCGTCTTGCATCATGATCGGCAATCCTTCTGGTTCTTCGAAGCGTTGCCGGGGCGTGTGTCCCGGCGATAAGGTTCAGGAGTCAGGTCTCAGCCGGCGGCCAAGCCTTCGGCTTCCAGTGAGGCGCGAACGCTGGGACGGGTCTCCATGCGCACCATGAACTTCTGGATGTACTCATAGCCAGAGATATCCAGATTCACGCGCGGCACCCAGGAGAGCACGTTGTAGAGGTAGGCATCAGCGATGGAGAACCGGTCGCCCAGGACGTAGTCCTTACCCGTCAACTTCTCATCGATGTACTCGAATTTGTTGATCAGGTTGACTTGGGCAAACTTCAGCTTTGTCGTGCCGTCCACGACGGAAGAGAACATTACCGCCATGTTCTTGTGAAGGTCGCTGGCCACGAAGTTCAGCCACTCCAGCGCCGTGTAGCGCTCGCGCGTACCGAATTCTGGCAGAAGGCCGTGACGCGGGTTCTGGTCCGCGATCCACTGCAGGATGACCGCACCTTCGGTCAAGATATCGTCGTCATCGAGCTTGAGCGCAGGCACGAAGCCTTTAGGCGTGACCTTGAAGTAGTCACCTTCGACCGTCTGTTTGGTCTTGAAGTCGACTTTAATCAGCTCAAAGGTCTGGCCAACCTCGCGCAGGGCAATCTGGGAGGCCAGTCCACAGGAGCCGGGGGAGTAATACAGTTTCATGATTACCTCGGTGGTGAGTGAAGAGTCAGCCAGATTCTCGTCGGAGCATCTTCTTCGGCACGAATAGCTCCGTTACCAGAACCGAAGGCCCGGCATTGGCATACGAAAAGGACGTGGACCGTTACTTGGCCAGGATGTCGAAGTCTTTGGCGTCATGCCGTTCGAGCAGGAATTCACCAGGCGCGCCGTTGGTACGGTTGACGCGCCTGCCACGCTCCACGGCGGGGCGTGCGCCGACGGCCTTGTACCAACGCATGAGGTTTGTGTACTCCTGCACGGCGAGGAACTCGTGGGTGCCATACACCCCGAACAGGCTGCCCGGCTGCCAAGGCCAGATGGCCATGTCCGCAATGGTGTACTCATCACCAGCGAGGAACTCGTTGGTAGCCAAGTGCGTGTCCAGCACATGAAGCTGGCGCTTGACCTCCATGGCGTATCGGTCGATCGCGTATTCGATCTTCAGCGGTGCATAGGCGAAGAAATGACCCAGTCCGCCGCCCACGAAGGGCGCGGTTCCCATCTGCCACATCAGCCAGTTCAAGGTCTTGGTTCTTGCGCGGCGCTCGGTCGGCAGGAACGTGCCGAAGCGCTCGGCCAGGTAGATCAGGATCGATCCGCTCTCGAACACGCTGATGGCCGGGTCGACGGATCGATCCACCAGCGCCGGAATCTTGGAGTTGGGGTTGATCTCCACGAAACCACTGCCGAACTGATCGCCTTTGAAGATATCCACCAACCAGGCGTCGTACTCGGCATCGCCATGACCGGCCGCCAACAGCTCCTCGAGCAGGATGGTGATCTTCTGCCCGTTCGGCGTGCCCTGCGAATACAGCTGCAGCGGGTGCTCGCCGACGGGGAGTTCACGCTCGAATCGCGCACCGGAGGTGGGGCTGTTGATGCTTGCAAACTGACCGCCATAGCTTGTCTTCGGGCCCCAGACTTTCGGCGGTACATAGCCTGGCGGCTGATTCTCAAGAGCGTCGTCTGTCATGGGCATCTCCATCTGGCCGGGGAAACCGGCATTCGGGGAAGAGGAGGCGGTAGCGACAAGGAGCGTGAGCTACCAACGGGTCGGAACAACTGAACTTTCTACGCATGCCCTACGCCGATGTGGCTGGGATGGCGCATCTACGTCAGCACTTGGCTTTAATCGAGTCTATTCAGCGCTTTGTTTGGCATATACAAGAGCCGAACGAATTTACTGTTCAAGCATCTGAACAATCGATTCGTGGATTAGGAAACCGAGCTTTACTGCCGTGTGGATGACGAAGCTGGGCCAGCCATGCATGTGAGTGATGAATCGCTCGCTCAGACCGCCAGATCACAGGTGCCGCGTCGGAACCGGCGTCGGGACACTGTTGTAGAAAGGATGGCTTTGACCTGCAGTGGGAAGTCACGCTAAAGGATCCCCACGCAGGTGATCAGGATGAAATCGCACCCTTGATTCTGAGGTTATGCACAGCGCCGCGCGCCCATCATCTTGCCCGCCACGCGCGCTCCTCTGCGCGGGATCCTCGTAAATACGAGGAACATGGTGTGTCCTCTGAATCCTCCCTCCGTAGAGTTCTATCGATGGACGCCAGCCAACGCGTAATGGCCGCTTTACGCCCACTCAAGTGCCCCATGGCCCTTACCGCCACCATCCACAAGGCCGAACTGTCGATCAGCGACATGGATCGGCACTACTACGCCACCCACGCATTGACCCCCGCCCGGTATCCGTCGGAAGCCGAGGAGCGATTGATGGCGCGCCTGGTCGCGTTCACGCTGTATGCCGACGGCTGAAGTTCGGCAAGGGGCTCAGTGACACCGACGAACCGACCCTGTGGCGCAAGGCCTATACCGACGAGATCGAGCTGTGGATCGACGTCGGCCTGCCTGATGAAACACGCTTGCGCAAAGCCTGCGACCAGTCGCGGCACGTCGTGGTGCTGGCCTATGGCGGCCATGCCATCGGCGTCTGGTGGAGCAAGATCGCCAGCACGCTCACCCGCCACGACAACCTCAGCGTGCTCGCCATTGACCACGCCGACATGCAGCAACTGGCTGCCCTGTGCGAGCGCAGCATGCGCCTGCAATGCCTGCTCCAGGACAGCGAACTGCAGCTCATCGCCTGCGACCTCACGTTGCCGATCCGTCTGGCTATCCGCAAGGGCGAGTACGCTGTCGCTTGAGAAAGTGCCCCTGCCCCGTTTTGAAACATCCGCTGTGGGTCGGAGGCGGACATTGGAGATCTGCACCGTAGGCCTGTTGAATGCGATATGCCCTATAGCTACCAGAGTCTGAGCGCGGGATAGCTTCTACGGCTCGGTCAGTGGTGGCCGGATTACCCGGATGTTCATCGTTGCGGAGATTCTCGCCAAGCTGTTTTGCTGCAATGGTCACTTGGCCACGGGTAGCTCTGCCAGCCCGTTGCTCTCTTTCCTCGCGCACCGGGACATGTTTGACCGGATCGCGGTGCGTGCCGCTAGAGGGCGGCCCGCTCGACACATACTTTGATTGTCAGAGCGCAAATGCCCCCATAATCACGACCGCTTAAGCATTTGTTTCAACTACCATTGCGCACACTTTGCTATTCAATAGTCAGCAAAGTACGTACACAACATGCTTCCATTGCACACACTTTGGTCTCCAAAACTGTACAGACTTTGGTTTCATGCCCAATGGACGAATCCTAGTCGGCCTTGCCCGCACGAGTTGCCTGACCAGCGGCTCGTCGCATGGAACGTCGAAGGGCGCCGGTGCGTGATCCGTGCACCGCTACCTCGCATGCATCCGCCCATCCAGGACCCGCAAGACCTGGCCGGTCATCCCCAGCCTGTGCTTCACAGATCGAACCGACCTTACCGATCGCGTTTCCCGGCTGGATCACGGCACGCCAAGCTGCCCGGCCACGGGCATCGGCTGATGCCCTGGCCGCTTTACCCCGTCTCTGTCCCACTCACCCCACGAACGAGGCCAGCCACCGTGGGGACGGATACACTCGAGCGCCATGAGTCCGCCGCCCCGCCCCTTGCCAGCCAGCCTCCTAGATCGCGGCGCGACGCACGTACCGAGGACCCTGGTCGCGGTGTGGATCGCCTTCTGCCTGCTGATGATCTGCTCGTCGTTGCAGGACGCGCTGCGCAATCCGCGGATCCGCTGGTGGGAGCCCGTGCTGTGGGAGGGTAGCTCGGCACTGGTCGGCACGGTCTGGATGTTCCTCGCCATCCGGGCGAGGTCTCGCTATGCGGTGTACCTCGACAGGCCAGCCGCCTGGTTCGGTCGATACCTTCGCTGGTTGCCGCTGACCGCGGTGACGTTCATCGTGTCGGTGTACGCGATCCGGCATGGCATCTATGCCCTCATGGGCCGCACCTACGCACATCCAGGCTGGCCGTTCCTCTTCGCGTACGAGAGCGTCAGGCTTTCCCTGTTCGTCGGACTGTGGCTCGGCGTGCTGTTCGGCTTCGATTCGTACCGGCAATGGCAGGACCAGCGGCATCGCCTGCTGCAGACGCAGAAGGCGCTGACCGATGCCCGGCTCGCGCAGCTCCAGGGACAGTTGCGGCCGCACTTTCTCTTCAACGCGCTGAATACCATCTCGGCCCTGATGCACACCGACGTGCCGCGTGCCGACCATCTCGTGGCCACGCTGGGCGATCTGTTGCGCGTCAGCCTCCGCACGCTGGGAAACGAGATGACGCCGCTCGCCGAGGAACTGCGCGTGCTCGAGTTGTATGCGGACATCATGCGCGAGCGGTTCCGCCATCGCGTCACGCTCGACTGGGACATCGACCGGACGCTGCTCGATAAGCCGGTGCCTTCGCTACTGCTGCAACCCTTGCTCGAAAATGCCTTCAAGCACGGCCTGGAACGCACGGTCATTCCCGTGCATATCCAGGTGACCCTGAAACGCACCGGTCGCATGCTGGGGCTCGAAGTCAGCAATTCGGGCGGTTTGCCCGAAACGGCGAACCGGGACGGCGTCGGCCTTCGTAACTGCCGGGACCGGCTGGCCATCCTCTACGGTGACGACGCCTCCCTGGCGATCGGACAGGAAGGCGACATCGTGGTCGCGCGGATCGCCATCCCGCTCGTGGAGGCCACGCCGTGATCCGCGTCATGATCGCCGACGACGAGGCTCCGGCGAGGGAGAAGCTCGAACGCTGGCTCGCCGAACAGGCCGACATGCTCTTGGTCGGCACCGCCGACGACGGCATGTCGGCCGCGCACTGCATCGAGACCGACCGGCCGGACGTAGCCTTCCTCGATGTTCAGATGCCTGCCTTGTCGGGACTTCAGGTGGCGGCACAACTGGAAGCGGCGGACGCACCGCTGATCGTGTTCGTGACCGCCTATGACGAACATGCCGTGAACGCCTTCGACCTGAATGCGGTCGACTACCTGCTCAAGCCGTACGACCAGGCACGGCTCCTTCGCACGCTGGAGCGAGTCCGGGAGCGATGGCAGGCCCGCCAACCGGGCACCCAGGCGGTGGCGACAGGGCGATCCGTCGCGCCACCGTGCGAGCGCCTGCTCGTGCCGGACGGCGAACGCCTGCAACTGATCGACGTGGCCGCCATCGACTGGCTGGAGGCCGACGACAATTACGTCCATGTGCATACGGCCACCCGCAGCTACCTGATGCGCAGGACACTCCAGGACCTGCTCGCGCAACTCGGCGAGGAGCGTTTCGCCCGTGTCCACCGTTCGACCGCCGTCAGCCTGGATCGCATCGCTTCGCTCTCGCCGCTCTTCAAGGGCGACTACGACATCCATCTCCGCAACGGCCGCACGCTCCGCTTGAGCCGACGTTACCGTGACGCCCTGTTCGCCCGCATGGGACGCTGACGTCCGGCTCGCCCCGCCCGGCATCCCGCTCGCCCCCTATCGACTGCGGCAACGCCGCCATTCGGCCAGGCTCCCGAAAAAAGGAGCCCGACCCATGTCCGACATCGAAACACCTTCGGAACGCTACGATTTTCTCGACTGGCTACGCGTCATCGCGATCTTCGTGCTGTTCTTCTTCCATACCGGCATGATCTTCGTCGGCTGGGGATGGCACGTCATGAACGAGCAGACCATCCCCGCCCTGGCGTGGCCGATGGACATCGCCCATCGCCTGCGCATGCCGCTTCTGTTCGTGATCGCCGGGGCGGGCATGCGGTTCGCGCTGCGGCGGCGCAGCGTGCGGCACGTCCTGCGGGAACGGACGCTGAAACTGCTCCTGCCGCTCGTGGTCGGCATGTTCCTCATCGTGCCGCCGCAAATCTACGTCGAGCGGCTTCTCGACGGTCAATGGCATGGAGGCTACCTGGGCTTCTACGTGGCGCGGGTGCTCCGCTTCCAGCCCTATCCCGCAGGCGATTTCAGCTGGCACCACCTCTGGTTCATCGCATATCTCTATATCTACGTGTTGTTGCTGCTCCCCCTGCTGCCATGGTTGATGCGCATGGCCTCGCGTATCGCGCCCGGGAGGTGGCTCCTGCTGCTGGGACTACCCCTGGGCATCAACGAAACCCTGCTCAAGTCGCTGTTCCCGGAGTCGCACACCCTCGTCAGCGACTGGTACACGTTCAACCACTACCTGCTCCTGACGGCCTATGGTTATGTCATCGCCTGCCTGCCCGGCGCCTGGGCATGGCTCTCGGAGTTTCGCCGCGGGTCGCTGGCGCTGGGCATGGCATCGATCGTGCTGCTGATCGCCTCGTTCCAGACAGGATGGGTGGCCCATGACTCGGTGCTTGACCACATCGGGGCGAACGTCTTCACGTGGTCCTGCGTCATGGCCTTCCTCGGCTACGGCTATCGCTACCTGTCCTTCTCGAATCCCTTGCTCGCCTGGGCAAGGGAAGCCAGTTACCCGATCTACATCCTGCATCAGACGGTGATCGTGCTCGTCGGGTACGAGGTGATCCACGAGCCGTGGACGCCGTGGACGAAATACGCCGTCATCCTCGTCCTCGCCATGGTGGCCTGCCTGGCGCTCCATGAGGGATGCGTGCGGAGGGTTCCGGCCCTACGTCTCGTTTTCGGGATGAAGCGCATGGCGAGGAGGCGGCCGAGCCGACCCGTCGGGAGTGCCACCGCTTTGGAGGATGTCCACTAACCCGGTGCGGGCTTCGCGGGGACGATTCGCTCGTCCCTGGGAGCCCGCCACTCGTCCCCGAAGCGGCGATTTTCCTCCCTCTGCGAGGGACAGCCGTATGGCGACGACGCAGCATCGACGGCAACCCCAAGGAGACCGACCATGGACCGCCGCACGCTGCTGAAGACCGCCCTCGTCCTTCCCCTGCTCCCCTTCGCCGCGAGGGTGGATGCTTTCGTCACCGGCGAAGGCCGCTGGCTGAAACCGGGCGCCGCCGGGTGGCCGACGGACGCCGACTGGGATGCTCTGAACCGGCAGGTCGGCGGGCGCCTGTCGATCCCGAAGAACCCGTTGCTGGACCCGGCCACCCGTGCCGAGGCCCTCGCCAACATCGACAACCAGTTCTACGTCGGTGACCAGCCGGGCCTTACCCAGACCGGGGCTTACTACCGCGCATGGACCTCCACGCCGAGCGCCCGGGTGCTGACTGCGGAAAGCGCCCAGGACATCGCCACGGCGGTCACGTGGGCGCGGAAGCACCGGGTACGCCTGGTGATCCGCGGCGGCGGACACAGCTACCTCGGCGCCTCCAACGCGGCGGACTCCCTGCTCATCTGGACCCGACGGATGAACACGGTCGACATGGTCGACGGATTCGTTCCGCAGGGCGCCAGGGCGGGCACCGCCGGAGTGCCGGCGGCCCATGTCGGCGCGGGCGCGATGTGGATCGACGCGTATCACGCGGTCACGACGACCGGCGGTCGCTATATCCAGGGCGGCGGCTGCACCACGGTGGGCTGCGCCGGCTTCGCCAACGGCGGCGGCTTCGGCAGTTTCTCGAAGGGCTTCGGCACCGGCGCGTCCAACCTGCTGGAGGCCGAGGTGGTGACCGCGGACGGCAGGATTCGCGTGGTGAACGCCTTCCAGGATCCGGAGCTGTTCTGGGCCCTGAAGGGCGGCGGCGGTGGCAGCTTCGGCGTCATCACCCGGCTCACCTTCCGCACGCACGACCTGCCCGACATGATCGGCGGCATATCGGGCACCCTGCAGGCCGACGGCGACGACGCGTACGCCGCCCTCGTGGCGCAATTGCTTCGCCACTTCCGCGACCGCCTCTGCAACCCGCACTGGGGCGAGTCGATGGAATTCCACGGCGATCGTCGCGTCGACCTGAAGATGCTGTTCCAGGGTCTCGACGAAGACGCGGCCAAAGACGCGTGGCAGCCGCTGCTCGACTGGGTGGCCGCGCGACCGGCCTATCGGTGGAGCGAGCCGTTCTGGGCGAAGGCGCTGCCTGCGCGCCGTTTCTGGGATATCCGCTTCTATCGCGACCATGGCCTCCACTTCGCGGTACCCGACGACAGGCCGGGCGCCCCGGCGTATCACATGATGTGGGCGGGCGATAAGGAACAGGTGGGCACCTACCTCTACGCCTACACCTCGGCCTGGCTCCCGTCGCGCCTGCTCCAGGACGGCAACGTCACCACCCTGGCCACGGCCATCGTCGACGCCTCGCGGGAGCAGGGCTTTGCCCTGCACTTCAACAAGGGACTGTTCGGTGCATCCGCGGACACCCTGGAACGCGTCCGCGACACCGCGATGAATCCCGAGGTGCTGGACGCCTTCGCCCTGGCCATCATCGCCACCGGCGGGCCTTCGGTGTTCGAAGGCCTGCCCGGCGCTCATCGCGACGACGTGAAGGCACAGCGGGGAGAAGACGCCACGCGGCGGGCCTACGCGCGGCTCACCCGGGTGGCCCCGGGCGCGGGGGCGTATTTCTCGGAGAGCGATTATTTCCAGAAGGATTACCGTAAGGCGTATTGGGGCGCGAACGGCTCGCGCCTCGCGGCGGCCAAGCGGCGCTACGATCCGGACGGCGTCTTCGTCGTACGGAACGGGGTGGCTTGAGGGCGCGTCGGACGCCTCAACGGATGACACTGTTCCACCGGCGAAGCCGCCTGCATACTCGGCCCGCTTCGGGAGGTGGCGGCCGTGATCGATCCCATGACGTGGCGGACATGGAAAACGCGAGGGCTGCTGCTGGCCTTCTGGACCGCGCTCGCCCTTTCCTACGCGGCGAGCGCGGTGATCTCGTCGCGCGCCGAGGGCCGCGCCACCCCGTGGGGCGGCGTGCTGGCCTGGATGTTCTGCAACTTCTACCTATGGATGTTGCTGACGCCGCTGGTCGCCTGGCTCGGGCGACTGGGTGGCAAGGACGGATGGCGCCGCTTTCTCGCCGTGCACCTTCCCGCCGGCGTACTGGTGGCCCTGTTCCACACGGTGGTGGCCCTGTCGGCCTATTGGTGGATCAGCGGTCCGTCGCCGTCGATGAAAGACCGGACGCTCGTCGATTTCCTGCGGACGAGTGCCGTCTACGAGACGCACCTGGCATGGATCACGTACTGGGTGTTCGTGGTGGCCTTGCGCGCCGTCGCGTCCCGGAACCACCTGCGCGACGAGCGCCTGCGCAATTCCCACCTGGAAACGCAGCTCGTCCAGTCGCAGCTGCAGACGCTCCGCGTGCAGTTGCAGCCGCATTTCCTCTTCAACACCCTCAACGCGATCTCGGCCCTCGCGCTGGCCGATCCGATGCAGGCGCGGGCGATGATCTCGCGATTGAGCGACTTCCTCCGGCTCACCCTCGAGGAGCGACACGCCCAGCAGGTGCCGCTGTCGCGTGAGCTGGAATTCCTCGAATGCTATCTCGGCATCCAGCAGGTGCGTTTCCGGGACAGGCTGGTGACGCACATGGACATCGCCGCGGACACCCTGGGCGCGTTCGTGCCCAACATGATCCTCCAGCCCCTCGTCGAGAATGCCTTGCACCATGGTTTGCTGGACAAGCCCGAGCGAGGCACGCTCCAGGTCATGGCGCGTCGCGAAGGCGACGAGTTGCGCGTGGAGATCGTCGACGACGGCCTGGGCCTGCCGCCGGAAGGCACGACGACCGGCATCGGCCTGGGCAGCACGCGCACGCGCCTGGACATGCTGTTCGGCGGGCGGGCCACGCTGGCCTTGTCGCGGCGCGACTCGGGAGGCACCCGGGTCGAGGTGCGCCTTCCCTATCGGGAGCAGCCCGCATGAGCATCCGCGCGCTGCTCGTCGACGACGAGATGCTGGCCCGGCTGGCGATCCGGCAGGCCCTGGCCTCACACCCCGACGTCGAGGTCGTCGGCGAATGCGCCAACGCGACCGAGGCGAGGCAAGCCATGGCCGCGCTCGAACCGGACCTGCTGTTCCTGGATATCCGCATGCCCGGCGTGGATGGTTTCTACTTGCTGGATGGCATGGCGAACGCGCGTCCGCCGATGGTGGTTTTCGCGACCGCCGACGCGCGGCATGCGTTGCAGGCCTTCGACGTCAATGCGATCGACTATCTCCTGAAGCCCATCGACCAGGGCCGCTTCGACCAGGCCATGGCGCGGGTAAGGCGGCACCGGCAAGGTCTCGGCATGGCCGTGCCTGTCGCCCCGCCCTCCTACCTGCGTCGCATCAGCGTGACGTGCGGCGAACGCGTGCGCGTGATCGCCACGGAGGACATCGACTGGATCCGCGCCGACGGCAATTACGTGCACATCCACGCGGCCGGCGCGTCGCACCTGCATCGCGAGCCGCTGAGCGGTCTGCTCGCCGCGCTGGATCCCGCCCGGTTCCTGCGCATCCATCGCGGCATCGTCGTCAACATGGAGCGCATCGCCGAGATACATCCGCTCTTCCGGGGTAGCGCCAAGGTCGTCCTGCGCGATGGCACCCACCTCAGCCTGAGCCGCCGGTTCCGTGCGAGCGCGCGCCATGCGCTCGGCATGAGCTGACCGCTCGCACCACGCCGCGCCCCGCTCGTCCCACGGGCGATGCCGCCGATCACATTTCCCATGCGTGGCCGCGGGGTCGTGCCGCATCGTCCGTACGGCAAACCACACGGACACACGCCATGCGCACACACCTTCGATCGTCGGCCATCGCCATCGCCCTGGGATTCATCGCCATGACCGCGACGGCCGGGGAGATCGTCGGGCCCGGCATCATTTCCACGGGCCTGCAGGAAACTTCCGTCGCCGTTACCGCCGACGGCAAGACGCTCTATTTCATGCGCTCGGACGTCGCCGAGAAGGACGACACCATCCTGGTGTCGCGTCGCAACGGCACGGCGTGGTCCACGCCGGAAGTCGCTTCCTTCTCCGGACAATGGCACGACTCCGAGCCCACGCTCTCACCGGACGGCAAACGGCTCTATTTCGTGTCGAACCGTCCGACGACGCCCGGCGGCGAACCGTTGACGGCGGACTTCGCGGGACATCGATTCCCGGGCACGAACCTCTGGTACGTCGAACGCCAGGCAAACGGCGCGTGGAGCGAGCCGGTCCACGTCGACGGGGCGATGAACGACGGATCGCAGATCTACAACCCGTCGATCGCGGCGAACGGCAACCTCTATTTCTCGTCGCACCGACCGGATTCGGGTGCGTTCTATCAGATCTACGTCGCCCGTCGCACGCCCACCGGCTACGCCGCTCCCGAACGCATCGACCTGGGCGACGCGAAGAAGAACCGCATGGACCCGGCTATCGATCCCGAGGAGCGTTTCCTCGTCTACGCGGGCGACGAGGGCGATTCGCTGGGCCGTGCCGACCTCTACATCAGCTTTCGCGAGAGCGACGGCCGCTGGGGCAAGCCCGTGCATCTCCCCGGCGACGTCAACAGCGACTCGCTGGAGAACGCGCCTTCGCTCGGCCGGACTTTCGGTGAGCTTTACCTTTCCAGCAACCGTTCCGACGCGCCGCGGTACCCGAAGGTTCGCGACGACTTCGCGTCGCTTCAGCGCCGGCTGACCTCACCGTCGAACGGCTCGCGCGACCTGTGGCGGTTCGACATCTCGCAGACGCTGAAGTCTCACGGCATCGATCATTGACCGGAACGCCTACAGGCCGAAGTCGCTCAGTCCCGGATGGTCGTCGGGACGACGGCCCAGCGGCCAGAAGAACTTGCGCTCGCTTTCGGGGATCGGCTGGTCGTTGATGCTCGCGTGGCGGTTGACCATCAGGCCCTGTTCGTCGAATTCCCAGTTCTCATTGCCGTGGCTGCGGAACCAGTTGCCTGCATCGTCGTGCCATTCGTAGGCGAACCGTACCGCGATGCGGTTGCCGGTGAAGGCCCACAACTCCTTGATGAGCCGGTAATCGAGTTCCCTGTCCCACTTGCGGCGTAGCAGGGCCTTCAGCGCCTCGCGGCCGTCGACGAACTCGGCACGGTTTCGCCAGTGGGTATCGGGGGTGTACACGAGTTGCACGCGCTCGGGATCACGGGTGTTCCAGGCGTCTTCGGCCAGACGCACCTTTTCGATGGCGGAGTCGAGGGTAAACGGCGGGACGGGCGGGCGGATGTCCATGGGAATCTCCAGATAAGGGGTAGACAGGTCTGTCTACAAGCTTAGGCTAGAGCAAACAGACAGACCTGTCTACCCTTTTCTGCTATCCTTCGATCCCATGAACGACATGGCCCCCAAGCCCGCGCCGACATCCGCCGCGCGGGATCGCATCCTCAGGACCGCCCACGACCTCTTCTACGCCGAGGGGGTCCGGGCCACCGGCATCGACCGGGTCATCGCCGACGCCGGGGTCACCAAGGCCACGTTCTATCGCCACTTTCCCAGCAAGAACGACTTGGTCGAGGCGTTCCTGCACTTCCGCCACGAACGCTGGATGACGTGGTTCGACGACGCGTTGGCACGCCATGCGAGCGAGGGGCCGATGGCCGTCGTACACGCGCTGCGCGAGTGGTTCACGCAGTCCACGTTCCGCGGCTGCGCCTTCATCAATACGGTGGTGGAGCTCGGGGGAAGCGTCCCCGCCTTCGAAGACATCTCGCGCGGCCATAAACGGGACATGACCGATTCGATTCGTCGATCGCTCCCGGCCGACGCCTCGTCGGAAGCGAACGCCTCGGCAATCGCCCTGGCCGTCGATGGCGCCATCATCCGTGCGCAATACACGCACGATCCGGAGGCGGCGCTGCTGCCGCTGTCCCGGCTCATACAGGCGCTGGTGTCGCGGTGATGTGAGACCGGAAAGGGGGCCACCGATTCATCCTGCCGCAAGGCATCGCTTGGCAGACTCGCGATGGCAGTGACCCCGGCCTCGTGCCACGTACGGAGATCGAACCATGCGCCATTCCGCCCTGTTTCTCGCCGCTTCCCTGGGCCTCGTCCTCGCCTCGAGCGCCTACGCTTCCGACCGGCCCGACCCGGCCAAGCTCGCCACCAAGTGCCAGGACAAGGCGGCAAAGCAATTCGACGTGAAGAGCGATTACATCCAGTTGCAGCCTCTCCAGGCGGCCGACTCGGGTTATTCGATCGCGGGCGTCGCCGATGCCGGCATGGACGGCAAGAAGAACTTCACCTGCCAGTTCGACAAGAAGGGCAAGCTGGCCAACCTGGTGCCCGAGACCAAGTAAGTAGCCTTCGGCGAACACCGTGTACGACGCGTCACGGTGTTCGTTTCGGCCGACAACGCAACCCGGCGCCGTGCGTTCTAGACTCACGTATACCTTCCCCGAGGCGTAGAGTCGTCATGATCCCGTATGCACGTATGCTGCTCGCGTTCGCCGTCGGCGCCTGTGCCGCCGCGCCCGCCTTGGCCCGCGGCGACGACCCGGCCGCCCGTTTGGCGAAGATCACCGAAGGCCGCGTCGCCGGAAAGCCGCAGCGATGCATCGTCCTTTCGACGACCTACAGTTCGCAGATCATCGACAAGACCACGCTCGTCTTCCGCGTCGGCAACACCTACTACGTCAACCAGCCGAAGTCCGGCGCGAAGTCGCTGGACGACAACGACCTTCCCGTGATCCGCACCTTCGGGTCCCAATTGTGCGAACTCGACTCCGTCGACCTGATAGACCGTTTCGCGGGTGGTCTGCGTGGCTTCGTCATCCTCGGACCGTTCGTGCCCTATAAACCGGCACCCAAAACCCAGTGAGCGACACCGGCCCCGCGTTGACGGAGGCTCCGCTCCCCCGCTTCGCTTCGCGGGGCAAGGCCTTCGTCTACGTGCTGCCTTGTCGCGACCGCGACTTGCTGAAGGTGGGATTCGCCCGCGATCCGTTGCGCCGGTTCATGGACCTGCATCGCCGGTTCCACGCGTTCTTCGACCTCGAGCGCGGCCTTCTCGTCGCCGTCGAAAAAGTCACGCAGGCCCGCGCCATCGAGCGGGCGCTGCTCACACGCTTCGCCGAGGCGCGCGCCGCCGCGCCGCTGGAAGTCCGCGACGTGGCCGCCGGCAAGACGGAGTGGTACCAGGGCATCGATCCATCGGCGTCGCACCATGCCGCGATGCTCGCCGAGGAAGGTGGCCATGAGGTGATCGCGCCGCTACGCGCGTGGCTGGCCGGACGACTCGGGGAACATACCGACCGCGTCTACGACTGGGCCACGCGGATGTACGAGGCGATCGTCGAAGCGCAGGCCTACGGGGTGCCGGCCGAACGCGCCGAAGCGTCCTTGGCCCTGGCCATCGAACGCTACGAAAGCGTCGGCATCCGGGCCCGCGAACTCGTTCCCGACGATGTCGTGCAGTGGTACGAACGGCATTACCGAAGCTTGGCCTGATCCGGTCCTTGCCATGTCCAATTGAGAATCGTTATCATTTGGTAATTCAAGCCACCTGCGAGTAGCCGTCGCCATCGTGCAGGGCCGGCCCCCGATCCATTCTTCGTTACCAAGGGGTCACAACCATGCGCCTTCGATGCCACGCGCAGCCGCGCGTTCGCCTGCTTTGCCTCACCCTCATGGCCGCCTTGCCGCTGGCCGTGCATGCCGAATCGACGGACGGCGACGACACGGGCAGGAAAAACAAGGCCACCACGCTCGACACCATCAGCGTGCACGGCCAGCAGACCTCGCCGTACACCGTCGACCAGAGCACCGGGGCCACACGCCTGCCACTTACCTTGCAGGACACGCCGCAATCGATCAGCGTGATCACCGCGCAACGCATGACCGACCAGGACCTCACGTCGGTACGCGGCGTGCTCGACAACACCACCGGCGTGTCGTCCACCGCGTACGACACCGAGCGCGTAGTGTTCTGGTCGCGCGGCTTCATGATCGAGAACATGGCCTACGACGGCGTGCCGGTAGCGTCGAACCTCAACGCATCGTCGGCCGATGGCTCGCTGGATACCTCGATCTACGAGCGCATCGAGGTCGTTCGCGGCGCGACGGGATTGCTGAGCGGCGCGGGCAGCCCGTCGGCGATGATCAACTTCGTGCGCAAGCATGCCGATAGCCCCACGCCCCAGGCGGACGTCACGCTGAGTTACGGTTCGTGGGCGACGAAGCGCATCACCGCGGACGGTTCGACGCCGCTCAACGCCTCGGGCAGCGTGCGCGGCCGGTTCGTGGCAACGCACGAGGATGGCGACTCGTACCTCGATCGTTACCACAACCTGAAAAACGTCTTCTACGGCGTGGTGGATGCGGACCTGGGCGACAGCACGGTGCTGAGCGTGGGCTACGACTACCAGAAGACCCGGCCGACGGGCGTCACCTGGGGCTCGTTCCCCGCGTTCTACGACGACGGCTCGCTGATCCGCTGGAAACGCGGCTTCAGCAGCGCCGCCGATTGGACGCACTGGAACAACACCACGCGGACCGGTTTCGCCCAGGTCAGGCACGAGTTCGCCAACGGCTGGCAACTTCACGCCGAAGCCAGCCATCGCAAGACGGAGGCCGACTCGACCTTGTTCTACGTGTTCGGATTTCCCAACCGGGATACCGGCGAAGGCGTGACGCCCTATGCGTACAAGAGCCGCCAGCGCGGCCGCCAGAACATGGTGGACGTGTACGCGAGCGGGCCCTTCCAGGCCTTCGGTCGGGAGCAGGAACTGGTCGTCGGATTCAACGGATCGGATTACTCGAACGATTACTTCGACCACCCGCACGGTGACCTTCCCGATCCGGGAAATTTCCTGAGCTGGACGGGCAACTATCCCTATCCCGATTTCGCGTCGCAGTCCGAATTCGTGTCCGACACGCGTATCCGCCAGCAGGGTCTCTACGCCGCCGCGCGCCTGTCGCTGGCCGATCCGCTGAAGCTGATCCTCGGTGCGCGCCGCAGCCGCTGGAAGAACGACACCGACGATGCCACCGCCGGCATCTACCGCACCTCGCAGTCGAAGACCCTGCCATACGCGGGCGTCATCTACGATCTCACGCCGACCTACTCGGCCTTCGCCAGCTACACGAAGATCTTCGATCCGCAGACCAACCGCTTCGCCGATGGCAGTTACCTGGACCCCATGATCGGCAGCAGCCGTGAGGTGGGCATCAAGGGGCGCCATTTCGACGGCGCGTTGAACACGTCACTGACGCTTTTCGATACGCGACTGAGCAACGTGGCCGAGGCGGTACCTGGCGTGTTCCTGCCCGACGGCATCACCCAGGCCTATACCGCGTTCAACGGCACGCGCTCGCGCGGCTACGAACTGGAGGTCTCGGGCAAGCTCACCGATCGCTGGAACGGCACCCTCGGCTGGTCGCATTTCAACGTCAAGGCACCGAACGAAGGCGCCATCCATACCGCCCTGCCACGCGTGCTGGTGCGTGCTTTCACCACCTACCAGCTGCCCGGGAGCTGGAACGGCCTCACCGTCGGCGGCGGATTCAATTGGCAGAACGCGAGCAAGGCGCCGGTGGATGGGCCTGCCGGCACGCAGTACGTACGGCAGTCGTCGGTGCTGCTCCTTGGTGCCATGGCGCGGTATGCGTTCGACGACCACGCATCGTTGCAGGTCAATGCCGACAACCTGCTCAATCGGAAGTACTACGTGCTGGACGATTTCAGCAATCTGTACAACGCGCCGCCGGCGAGTTTTACGGTGAGCTTTACTTATAAGTTCTTCTGACGGGTTGCCGTGGCGTAGGTGGCGCGCTCGCCTGCTCGGGCGTAAGGCGCTGGGTTCCTGCTTGCGCAGGAACCCAGTGCCGAGCGCACGGCCATGCGATAACGCCGCTACGCCACCAGCGCCGCCGCCACGTAATCCATGAACGCCCTCACCTTCGCCGACTGGTGGCGTTCCTGCGGACATACCAGATGCACGGGTGAGGGAAGCGACCAGTCCGGCAACAGCTTCACGACCTCCCCGCTGGCGATCTCCGGCTCGAACAACCAGGTAGGCGTGTAGCACACGCCCATGCCCGCCAGCACGGCGGCACGCACGACCTCGCTGCTGTCCGTTTGCAGGTCTCCCGCCACGGGCACCCGCTTCTCGGTGCCCACCGGTTCGCTGGCCCCGGGCCCCGCGACGAAGCGCCAGGCGCTACGCATGCCGGTACCGGTGTAGACGATGCAGTTGTGATCCACCAGGTCGTCGGGATGCGTCGGCGGCTTGATGCCCTTCGGCAGGGAACGCAGGTAGTCGCGGTGCGCCAGCAGTTCGCGACGGTATTGGCCCACGCGGCGCGCGACGAGGCTGCTGTCCGGCAACTCGCCGATGCGGGCGGCCACGTCGATGCCACGCTCGACCAGGTCGATAAAGCCATCGCTGAGCTTCATGTCGATCTTCACGCCGGGGTGTTGCGCCATGAAGCCTCGCACCACCGGCATCAGTTTCAGACGGCCATAACCCACCGATGCGGCCACGCGCAGCCATCCCTTGAGTTGCTGCCGCCCGTCGACGAGCGACGCTTCCGCCTCGGCGATCTCCGCGACGAGGCGACGCGCCTGTTCGAAGTAACGCTCGCCTTCCTCGGTCAGGGCCAGCGAGCGCGTGGTGCGGGCGAGCAGCTTCGCGCCCAGTTCGCGCTCCAGCGCCGCCACCTGCTTGCTGATCGCGCTTTGCGTGCTGCGCGCATCCCTTGCGACGGCGGAAAAGCTGCCCGCCTCCACCACCCTCACGAACACCTGCATGGCTTGAAGCTTATCCACGGACGCGCCCTCATTCATTCTGAACTGGACTGAATGATATGACATCAGGCTTTCTAGTGCCGACTCGGGGAATCAATCAAAGTGCGCTCCATCGAGCCACCACCTCAAACGTTGGAGCCTGCCATGAACACCCCCGTCGTCCTGATCACCGGAGCCCTGACCGGCATCGGCCGCGCCACCGCGTTGGCCTTCGCGAAAGAGGGCGCCCGCCTCGTCTTGAGCGGCCGCCGCGAGGAGGCGGGTCATGCCCTCGCCGCCGAACTGCGCTCGATGGGCAACGACGCGGAGTTCATCCGCGCCGACGTGCGCCACGAAGCCGACGTCCGCCAGCTCATGGAAGACACCCTCGCGCGCTTCGGTCGCCTGGACGTCGCGGTAAACAACGCCGGTACCGAAGGCCAGCTCGGCCCCGTGTCGGAAGCGACGGTCGACAACTACGAAGGCACCTTCACCACCAACGTGCTCGGCACCCTGCTCTCGATGAAGCACGAGATGCGCGCCATGCAGGCCCAGGGCGGCGGCGCCATCGTCAACGTGTCGTCGATCGCCGGCCACGTCGGCATCGCCGGCGCCTCGATCTACGTCGGCAGCAAGCACGCGGTGGAAGGCATGACCAAGGCCGTGGCACTCGAAGGCGCCGCGATCGGCGTGCGGGTGAACGCGGTCGCCCCGGGTCCGGTCGCCACCGACATGCTCGATCGTTTCGTCGGTCGCGACGAGGACGCCAAGAGCGGATTCCTCGCCACCGTTCCCGCCAGGCGCGCCGCGTCGGTCGATGAGATCGCGCAGACCATCGTGTTTCTCGCCAGCGACAAGGCCCTTTACCTCACCGGCCAGATCGTCGCCGTCGACGGCGGCTATTCCGCCCAGTAACGCATCACCCATCCCTCAGGAGCATCGTCATGTCACGCATCAACGTTCCCACCCGCGAAGAAGTGTCCCCGGCCAACCAGGCCCTGTTCGACAACCTGAAGAAAGGCCTCGGCATGGTGCCCAACCTCTATGCCACCCTCGCCCATTCGGAAAACGCACTGGGCAGCTATCTCGCCCTGCAGAACGCGAAGAGCAGCATCACGGGCAAGGCGCGCGAAGTCGTCAACCTCGTGGTCAGCCAGGTCAACACGTGCGAGTACTGCCTGGCCGCGCATACCGTCATCGGCAAGATGACCGGCTTCAGCGACGAACAGGTGCTGGAGATCCGTGGCGGTACCGCCTCCTTCGACGCGAAGCTCGACGCGCTGGCACGGCTGACCAAGGGCATCGCGAGCCAGCGCGGCAAGGTCGACGATTCGCTGGTCGACGCGTTCTTCGCCGCCGGCTGGACGAAGGAGAACCTGGTCGATGTCATCGTCACCATCGGCGACAAGACCGTCACCAACTACCTGCACTCCGTTACCCGGGTGCCGGTGGATTTTCCGGCGGCGCCGACACTGGCCGCTTGATGCCGAGGTGAAGCGTCCACTCACTCCGGGTGGACGCTTCGTCGGCGTGTGTGCACGCTCGTCCACGACGACCGATGTCGAAGATCGGCAAATCTCTCTTTTTATGACGACGGCAGCGGTGCCTTTCGAAGGCAGGTGGGACGCTCCAGGCTTTCCGCTACCCGTGAGGCACCACGATGAAACCGACCCGAACCGACGCTCCGGACACCGACCCGTCCCGACGCGATTTCTTGCGTAGAAGCTGCGCCGCGCTCGGCGGCCTGGGCCTGTTGGGACTCGGAGGACCGTTCGTGGAAACGGCAAGCGCCGCCATCCCCGCCGTACCCGGGCTCATCGTCCGCGCGCGTCGCGAACTGATCCTCTTCCATGGCCAGTCCAATGCCGTGGGAACCGGGGGGCGACCGGCCCTCACGTTGCAGCAGATGTATGCCAACGTGACGTTCAACGGCGGCGTGCGGCCCGGCACCGATCACGTCGCGATGGCGAGCCTCGTACCGCTGGTGGAGTACGACGGCGGGCATGGCACGGGCGGCGAAGTGGGCACCAACGCCTGCGCGGACGGACTGGTGGAATACACGGCCAGCCTCGACGGCGTGCCGTACCCTTCCCAATACAGCCGCTACAGTGCGTTCACCAGCGCCGAAGGCGGACGACCCATCGGCTATTTCGCCAGCTTCCTCAACGACGACAACCTCGGCGGATACCAGGGATGGCTCGACAGCCGGACGCGCGTCGAGGCGATGCTCGCACTCATGCGGGCGGAGGGCGAGCGTGACGGTACCAGCATCGGCTGGCTGGCCACGACCTGGCAGCATGGCGAGGCGGACTCCACGGGCAACTCGGAAACCCGCGCCAGCTATAGGAGCAAACTCATCGCGCTGGAGCGCAGTCATTGGCTGAAACTCTGCCAGGTGAACCTGCCCGAGCAGACCTGGCGGCCGTTGTGGATCGTGGCGCAGGTGTGCAGCCACAACAGCTACGGCGCCACGAACTTCGCCTTCTGCAACCCCATCATCGCCCTGGCCCAGCGCGACGCATGTCTGGCGAGCCCCTACCTGCGCATGGTCAACCCGCAATACATCTTCGACTACGCCGACGAGTCGGCGCAGGGCCAGCCGATGCTGCACCTGACCAACGAGAGCCATCGCTGGCAAGGGCGTTACTTCGCCCGCGCGATCCACCAACTGATGCAGGATCGCACGCGCGGCCTGCCGCTGCGGAACCCCGCGTTGGACATGGTGGCGGCCATCCGCGTCGATGCGCGCACGATACGCGTGGTGTTCAACGTGCCCGTCGGCGCGCTGACGCTGGATACGACCTGGGTCTCGGCGACACGCAACTTCGGCTTCGACGTGCGCGATGCCGACGATGCGCTGGTTCCCGCCGGTCCCGCCGACGACAACCTCATCGCCGAGGTCGCCGCGGTCGCGCGCGACACGTTGCAACTGACGCTCAAGACGGTGCTGCCCGCCACCGCCAGCAAGATCACCCTGGGCTGGGGCGATGCCGCCGAGGTGGCGCCGGTCGCCGGACGCATCGGCGGCCCCCGCACGAACGTCCGCGACGGGGCGGGCGATACCGATCTCTACGTAGCGAGCGACGGCACCGTCCGGCCGATGCACAACTATGCGCTGGTGGGCGACGTTCCGATCGTGCGGCTCGGGCAGGCGGTAGCGGAAAGCCGATCCTGAACCGGGATGCCGCCAGATGCTACATCGTCAACACCACGCGATACCGCGCGTCGTTTCGCATCATCCTCGCGTAGCCCTCCGCTGCATCGGCCAACGGTACGGTCTCCACGAGTGCATGGATGTCCTGAAGCGCGCTGAAGGCCAGCGAATCCTCGCTTTCCGCGGTCGTCCCGGTGAGCGAGCCGTGGATCGAGACGTCGTTCTTCACCAGTGCGAACGGCGATACCTCGATCGTCTCCGCGGCCGCGCCGACCACCATGAGTTGCCCATGGGGTGCGAGGCCTCCGATCAACGCGGACATCGCCTTCGGAACGGGAACGGTCGACACGATCACGCTCGCGCCACCCATCGCCTGGAGCGCTTCCGCCACGTCGGCCGCCTCGGTGTCGATGTAATGGTGCGCGCCCAACCGAAGGGCGGCGGCTTCCTTGTCGGCACCCCGGGATACGGCGACGGTGCGAAAACCCATTTTCCTCGCGAACTGCACGCCCAGGTGGCCGAGGCCGCCGATACCATGGATGGCCACGGTATCGCCCGGCTTCGCCTTGGATTTCCTCAGCGCCTTGAACATGGTGATGCCCGCGCACAGCAGTGGCGCCGCCTCAACGGCATCCAGCGTATCGGGGATGGCCACGAGTCCCGTCGCGAGGGCAACCATCATGTCGGCGTAGCCCCCGTCGTGTTGGACGCCGGTGCATGCCTGTTCGGTGCAACGCGTGAAGTCGCCGTGCCTGCATGCGCCGCAACGCCCACACGGTCCGGCGAGGAACCCGACGCCCACGCGCTGGCCGACCGCCCACCCCGTCACGCCTTCGCCGAGTGCGTCGATCCTGCCCACCACTTCGTGCCCCGGCACGCGGGGATACTCGATGGGCATCACATCGCCGTCGACCGTCCACTTGTCGGTATGGCACACACCGCACGCTTCCACCCGAAGGCGAACCTCGCCTCGTGCCGGAGTCGGCACGTCACGCTCCACGAGTTCGAACACCCCCGGCCGGGTGACCTGCATCGCCCGATAACGTCGTTGCTGGGTCATGTCGGCTCCGGTCAGCGCAGGTCGATGCGCAAGGGCTGGCCCTTATCGAAACGGGTCAGGCGGTGGGCGACGCCGAACGTCGCGAAGACGTCGGCGAGCTGGTCCTGGCTTTCCCGCAGGTGTCCCCACCCTTCGTTGTGGACGGCAAGGAGCGTGGCGTGCGGAAAAGCGGCGGCCGCTTCGAGCGCGTCCTCGCTGCCCATGGTCATGTGGTAGCGACCGCGCGGCTCGGCGGCGCCGGTGTAGAGCACGACGACGCGCGGCGAGAAACGCCGCGCCACCTGCGCCGTTCCTTCGAACCACAGGGTGTCGCCGGTGATGTAGAGCAGGTCGCCGGGCTGATCCACGCCCAGGGCGAATCCCACGACGTCGCCGGCATCGACGCCGACCGGCCCGTGCCGTGCCGGCGTCGCGGTGACGAGGAGCGTCTTGCCGTCGCCGCGGCGAAGCGTGCGGGTTTCGAACGTATCGAGGCCGACGGCGTGGCCGCCGAGGCGCCCCGCGCCGGACACCGTCGTGTACGTCGCGCCGACCGAAGGCAGGAGGGCACGACCCGCGTTGTCGAGGTTGTCGAAATGATGGTCGTGGCTCAGCAGCACCGCATCGAGCCGCCCGACCTGCTCCACGGGAAACGCCGGGCCTTCCGTCTTGTGGTGCGTGACCGGGCTGTGCGGCCCCTGGTACGTGCCGGGGGGATCGAACGTGGGATCGGTCAGCAACCGAAAGCCGTCGTATTCGATGAGCACGGTCGGACCACCGACCAGGGTCAGCGAGATGTCGGAAGCAGGCATGGGCGAGTTCTCCTTGGATGTGGAAACCAAGGTAGGCCCGCCCGTACCTGCGAACAATTCGGTAATCTTTCGCAATGGCCGATCAAAATCGCGCAGCCCTCGATTGGGAAGACGTCCGGATGTTCGTGGCGCTCGCGCGCCACGGGAGCCTTTCCGGCGCGGCCCGCGCGCTGTCGGTCAATCATGGCACCGTGTCGCGCCATATCCTCTCGCTGGAGGCGTCCCTCGGCGAGAAGCTGGTCGAGCGCCGGCCCGACGGGTACGTGCTCACCTCGGCAGGTATCCGCGTGCTGGGCGCGGCGAGCGACATGGAAGCGGCGGCCGCCGTACTCGCGCGCGGCGGCGCGGACGATCTCCCGAAAGGGCTGGTACGCATCAACGCGCCGCCGAGCGTGTCGCTGGGCTTCCTGGTCGAACGACTGGCCGCGTTCTCGCTCCGGCATCCCGGGCTGGACATCGATGTCGCCACCGATTTCCGGACAGTGAGCCTCGGGCGCCGGGAAGCGGACATCGCGCTGCGCTATGCGCGTCCCGACGATGGCGAGGTGGTGGCCCGGTTGCTGGTGCCCGTCGGCTTCGGCTTCTATGCCACGACCGCGGTCAAGGCATGCGTGGAGGACGGCGGCGCGCCGGTCTTCGTCGGCTTCGACGAAGCTAACGCCCACCTGCCTGAGGCGGCGTGGCTGACCCGGCACTTTCCCCGGGCACGGATGGGATTTCGCGCGAACCACCACATCGCGCAGGCCATGGCGGCGCGCGAGGGCGCGGGCGTGGCGCTGCTGCCGCATTTCGTCGCCGCCGCCTTCGATGCGCTCGCGCCCGTCCGGCTCGATCCTCCACCGCCGGATCGCGAGCTCTGGCTGGTGACACGGCCGCAATATCGCAAGGAATCCGCGGTGGCGACGGTGGCCGATTACCTCGTGCAGCTGTTCGGTGACGAACGAGGGCGCTTCGAGACGTTCGTTCGGTAGCCTGGAGCGGTCCTGGCCATGTGGTGTTATCGCTCGCGCAGGCGCAAGGCGCTGGGTTCCTGCTTTCGCAGGAACGACGTGAGGTATTTTGCTCGCGACTTCGCTTCTTGCGGTTCGTCGTTCACTGCCTCCTGCCTGAATGCACTGCGGTAATTGCCCTGCATCACCAGCGACACCTCGCCCAGTCCGCCATCCTGCGCGGTACTCCAGGCGGCGATGGCGATGGTGTTGTCGCCGTTCGGATGGAGCCATGCCGGCGGTATCTCGAAATCGGTCTGCGGACCGACATCGCTCATGTAATGCCCCACCTGCCAGCCGTTGACGAAAACGAGGGCACGGTAGTGACGAGGCGCGGCGTCATGGATGCGAACGGCGATCGGCACGTCCTGTCCGGCAGGGATGGCGAGCTTGAAGTGCGTGCGGTACCACGCGACGCCGGGCTTCGTCGTGGCTTGCGGAAGCGTGGCGGACGCCCAGCGTCCGTCGGCGGCATCGGGAAGATGCCAGCCCATGCGTTCACCGTAGAGGCCGCCGACGTTGAACGGACCCCGCATCGTATCGGGCAGGTCTTCGCCGCCGAGGTTGCCCTGGATCTCCCAGCGGATAGCTGTGGCGCCACCGGCGAAGGCCGCCGAGATCAATCCGCGTGGTTCACGGAATGCGCCGCTCCGCTCTTCCTGGTTGTGTCCCGTGTTTTCGACGAGCACCGACACCACGTTGTCCTCGCCCGGCTTCAGCCACGACGGGTCGATGGGAAACTGCCGTGCGCCACTCGCGTTGCCGCCGAGGAAATGCCCGTTGATCCACGCCGTGTAGATGCCGTGGTTGCCCAGGTGCACGCCGGTGTTCGCAGAGAGGCGGATGGCCATTTCCTTGCCGCTGGCCTTGAAGTGGCCGCGATACCAGACGAGACCGTGATGGAAGCCGTAGTCGTCGGCGTCGAGGATCGGCAGGTCGCCGTGCCAGTAGGGGTTGGGGGTGGTGGTGCGGTCGGCCGTACGCCAGGCGCGATCGTCGAACGCGGCGGCGATTTCCGGCGCACCGTCGGCCACTCGCCACTGGGTGAGCTTCGGCAGCTCGACGGGCGCGGGACCATCCAGATGACCTTGCAGGCTGCCGCTTTCGGTCATGACGGTCGCCACCGGCGAACCGTTCCACGAGAGCTTGTGCACCGCCGTCGCGGCGAAGACCTCGAGATCGACCGCGTTTTCGGTGTCACCGGTCAACGCGAGCCCTTCGTTCGCTCGCGTCGCGGTACGGGTGAGGTAGGGGCCACGCACGAGCACGGGCCCGTCCTGCGTGTCCACCTGCCAGAAGCGGATCGCGGCCTCGTCGTCGCCGACGAGCAGCAACAGCGCGTCCTTGCCGTCGCCTATCGCGATTCGGGCGAGCCCGTCGTGGCGATAGTCGAGGCGAAGCGTGTGTGACGCCGCGTCCCAGTGCGTTTCGACATGGCCGTCGATCACGCGCACCTTCGGCTCGCTTCCATAGCGAAGCACGGTCTCGCCGTCTTCGCCATGCCGCCCATAGACGACGGCGACGTCGCGGTCGTCCAGGCGAACCCTCGTCAGCAGCTCCGAGGTGGTGTAAGCCAGGTCCTGCCCACCGAATCGATAGTCGGCGAGGAGCACCTTCGCATCGCGTCCGTCGACGTGAATGGCCGTGCCCGGCTTCTGCGGGATCGTGATTCGTCCGATGTTCAGATGGGTGGCGTCGTCGGACGTATCCAGCGCATCGGCATGCCGAAGGATGTAGAAACGCGTGCCGTCATCGGGGTTGACGCGCGCGTTCACCACGAGGCGGCGGTTGTCCGGCACCGACGAGGCCACGGCATCGGTGCGCGCCAGCGACGGCACGGCACGAATCATGTAGCCGATGAGCTTCTGCTGGTCGTACTTGCTGGTCAGCTGGCGGCTGGCCGCGATGGCCGAACCGTAGTCGTACGAGGTGTACACGCCCGGCGACGACAACCAGCCCCAGTTGATGCCGCCGTAGGTCATGTAGAAGTTCTGCATCGTCGAGCCGGTGGCGATGAGCGACTTGTAGAACACGCGCTCGAACGCGGGGCCGGTGAGCTTGCGGCAGGCCTCGTAGCCGGGACCGCCCCAGACGTCGAACGAGCCGCCCTGGAACTCCGGGAAGAAAAGGGGCCAACGGGAGGTCCGCTCGCGTTCGCCGCTGAAGTCGTAGACGCCGTTCCAGCGGTCGGGCTTCGTGCAATCGAACTCGAGCGGATACGAGTCGTAACCGGGGATGTCGGTGGCACCGAGCCCCTCGAGGAAGTTCTCGTTGTGGTTGCCCGTGAACGGCACGGCGATGCCGTCGGCGCGCGCCTTGTCCTCCACGTCCTGCATGTAGCGGCGACCGGCCGGGGAGTCGTCGTAGAACTCGTTTTCCACCTGGTAGAGCAGCACGCTACCGCGCCCGTCGGTGTACTGGTGGCGCGCGATGATGCGGTCGATCTGCGTCATCCACTCCTTGTACGCGGCCGTGTAGTCCGGCGCGGGGGAACGCGGCTTGCCCGAAGTCTCGATCAGCCAGTCGGGAAAACCGCCCGCGTCGGTTTCCGCATTGATGTACGGGCCCGGCCGCGCGATGACGTAGAGCCCCGCATCGCGCGCGGCATCGAGCAGGCGGTCCACGTCGCGGATGCCCGAGAAGTCGTATACGCCCCGCTTGGGCGAGTGATAACCCCAGTGGAAGTAGATCTCGACGGCGTTGAACCCCGCCGCTTTCATCTTCTGCAGCACGTCGGTCCAGGCATCCGGGCTGGGCAGGCGCCAATAGTGGAACGACCCCGAGAAGATGTACGTGGGCTTGCCGTCGACGATCATCGAGTGGCGGTCGTAGGCGATGGTGTGCGTCGCCGCCGTCGCGGCCGAAGCGATGGCCATGCCCAGCGCCAACGTAGCCACCCGGACCCCATGCCCGGCACCACGGCCGCGCATCCGATGAAAAGCGGACATCCCCTACCTCCGTCTGTCGCCACGGCGTGCGGCGAAACGGAGCAAGATTGGGTGATTTTGGGTATATAAGCAAATTTGGGGATATTGCGGCTAGCCCATAAGCCGAATGAGGACCATAATCGGCTCACCACATGAGCCGATTAGACTCTGGATTCGGCTCACCGATATGACGAACCGTCCCATCCAACCGTCCTGGATCTGGCAGCACCCGGACTGGCCCGGCTTTCGCTGGGAAGACCGGGCCGTGTCTCCGCTGCTTCGGCAGTGCCAGCAGGCGATGGGCCGTTTGGTGGGGATGGCGAGGTCGTCGGCCGACGACATCCAGCTCGAGGAGTCGTTGGACGCCCTTCTCGCCAATATCGTCACCTCGTCAGCGATCGAGGGCGAACAGCTCAACGCGGCGTCCGTGCGCTCGTCGCTGGCGCGACGCCTGGGGGTGGCCGACCACGACGCGCAGAAACCCGCGCCCCGTAGCGAAGGCCTTGCCGAATTGATGCTGGATGCGACCCGCCATCCTGACGAGCCCCTCGACATGGCGCGCCTCCTGCGCTGGCACGCATGGCTGTTTGCGGCGCACGACAGTCTGCTGCCCCAGCGCATCCGGGTCGGCAGCTTGCGGGGCGACGAGCCCATGCAGGTGGTATCCGGGCGGATCGATCGCCCCGTCGTGCATTTCGAGGCTCCGCCGCGGGAGGGGCTGGAGGCGCAGGTCGACGCCTTTCTCGCATGGTTCGCCCGCTCGCGAAGCGACACGACGCTCGATCCGCTCCTTCGGGCTGGCATCACGCATCTGTGGTTCGTCACGCTCCATCCGTTCAACGACGGCAACGGACGTCTCACGCGCGCGCTCACCGATCTCGCGCTGGCACAGGCCGAGCCGCAAGCGATCCGGTTCCACGCGATGTCCGCGAGCATCCTGGCCGATCGCTCGGGTTATTACCGCATCCTCGAACGGACACAGCGCAACGGCGTCGACGTGACGGCGTGGCTCGAGTGGTTCCTGCGCACGCTTCACGACAGCCTGTCGACCGCCTTGCGACATATCGAAAGCGTGATGGCGAAAGCCCGGTTCTGGCAGCGACATCGGGAAAAGGCCTTGTCGCCCGAACAGGTGAAGGTCTTGAACCGCCTTCTGGACGGCGATTTCGCGCATGGTATCAATGCGTCGCAGTACCAGGCCGTCGCCAAGGTATCCAAGGCCACGGCCACGCGACATCTTGCAGATATGCTGGACAAGGGTGTTATCGGCCGTCTTCCGGGCGGCGGACGCAGCACGCGCTATCGCGTGATGGGCCTCGGTACGCCGTCCGACGCGCCATAGGCACGGTCTACCGCCACGTCGGCTGATGAAGCGGTTTCCGAGGAGATACGATCCCTCCATGAACCCACCCGAACGCCCCATCGCCTTCGATCCGTTCCACACCCGCCTCCCCTTGTGGATGGTGCTGCTGGCCGGGTCGCCGATCGTGCTCTGCATGGCCATCATGGGCCTGCCCGAGCTGGCCTACGAACACGCGGCCGCCTACCGCACCCTGTTCGCGCTGACCTACCTGTTCTGGAGCGTGCCGGTCGCCGCGTTGCAGCGGGCTTTGTGGCGGCGCGTGCCCACATGGGTGCTGATCGTCGCGATGCTGGCGGCGACCTACGTATGCTCGGTGATCAACAACGTGCTCGCCCAGCTCATGGCGATGCACTGGGGACGGGCTCCCACCTTCACCTGGACGCGCAATCTCAGTGGGCTGGACGGCTGCTGGCTCGCCCTGATCGCCTTCTGCGCCATCCATGCCGTGGTGGCCCATGCCTACGAACTGCGCGCGGCGCGCGAACGCCTGCGCGAGGCGGAAGGCTTCGCCCGCGATGCCGAACTGCGTGCGCTGCGTTACCAGCTCAATCCGCATTTCCTCTTCAACACGCTCAACGCGATCTCCTCGCTGGTGACCGAACGGCGCAACGACGACGCCTCGCGCATGCTGTCCACGCTGGGCGATCTGCTGCGTGCCACCCTCGACGGCGGCCATGCGCATGAAGTGAGCGTGGCCGAGGAACTGGCCACCACCCAGCTCTATCTCGACATCGAGAAGGTTCGCCTGGGTGAACGCCTGCGCCTGGACGTGCGCGCAGGCCCCGACGTGCTGCGCGCCCGCGTACCCAGCCTGCTCATCCAGCCGCTGGCCGAAAACGCCATCCGGCATGGCATCGCCCGGCTTCGCGAACCCGGACGCCTCGATCTTCACGTCTCGCGCGAGGGCCACCACCTGCGCATCGCGTTGAGCAACGACGGCCCGCCACCCGAACCGCGCGCGGAAGGCCGGTCCATCGGGCTGGCCAACGTGCGCCAGCGCCTCTTCCGGCTTTACGGGGACGATCAGCGCGTGGACCTCGCCATCGGCGACGACGGCGGCTGCCGCGTCGACATCGTGCTGCCTTTCATGGCGGCCGATGCGCGAGAGCCCGCTTGATGCGCGTGCTGGTCGTCGACGACGAACCCTTGTCGCGGCGCGGCGTGTGCCTCCGGCTGGCACGTCACGACGACGTCGCCCACGTCCACGAATGCGGCGACGGCGAAAGCGCGCTCGCCCTGCTTCGCGACCATGCCTTCGACGTGGCCTTCCTCGACGTACGCATGCCGGGCATCAGCGGCTTCGACGTGCTCGACCGCCTGCCCCCGGAGAGGCGTCCCCTGGCCGTCATGCTCACCGCGTACGACCAGTACGCCCTGCGCGCCTTCGAGGCCGCCGCGCTGGATTACCTGTTGAAGCCCATCGACGACGCGCGCTTCGACGAAGCCCTGTCGCGGGTACGCTCGCGCCTTGGCCGGGTCCCGAACGGCGATGCGATGAACCGCTATGCCCGAAGCTTCACCGCCCGGCTCGGTCACCGCGATGTCGTGGTGCGGGCCGACGACGTGGAGTGGATCGAAGCCAGCGGCGATTACGTGGGACTGCACGTGGGCGACAAGACGCATCTCGTCCGGCAGACGATGCAGCAGATCGAACGCCGGCTCGACCCGAAGCGGTTCATCCGCATCCATCGTTCGACCATCGTGCGGATCGATCGTGTCGCCGAACTGGAGGCGCTTTCCAACCGGGATTGCCTGGTGCGGTTGAGCGACGGGGTGCTGGTGAGGGCGAGCCGGTCTTACGTGGGGGCGCTGCGAAGCAGCCTTGGTATCTGATCGCTCCCGGCTTGGCCTCAGGCGATGGCGAGCGAGCGACCGGGGGCGGAGACGGCCCCACCCGATAGACCCAGTCTGTACCCCATTCGCGGATTCGCGGCGACGCGTATCCTTGCCGCTGCCGCCGAACGCCACGAGCCGACGATGAACATCACCCTCGACGAGATCCAGAACTTCATCGCCGTGGTCGACACCGGTTCGATCACCAGCGCGGCGCAGCAGCTCGACCAGACCGTGTCGGCCGCCAGCCGCACGCTGGGCCGGCTCGAGCAGAAGCTCAAGACGACCCTGCTGCGCCGGACCACTCGCCGGTTGGAGCTGACCGAGGAAGGCGAGGCGTTTCTCGAAAAGGCGCGCGAGATCGTGGCGGCGGTGGAAAGCGCCGAGGAGCAGATGGCCACCCGGCAAGCGCGCCCCGCGGGACGCCTGCGCGTGGACGCCGCGTCGCCCTTCATGCTGCACGTGGTGGTGCCGCTCATCGCCGGTTACCGCGAACGCTATCCCGACGTGGAACTCGAGCTGCACAACAGCGAAGGCTACATCGACCTGCTCGAACGACGCACCGACGTGGCGCTGCGTATCGGCCGGCTGAAGGATTCCACCCTGCACGCCCGCCTCATCGGCACCAGCCGCGTGCGTTGCCTCGCCAGCCCCGCCTATCTCACGCGCCACGGCACGCCACGAAAGGTGGCCGACCTGGGCGGCCACTCCCTGCTCGGCTTCACCGAACCCGAATCGCTCAACGACTGGCCGCTGCCGGGGCCCGCCCGCCAGCCGCTGCACATCCGCCCCACCATCGGCGCCTCCAGCGGCGAAACGCTGCGCCAGCTCGCGCTGGAGGGCAACGGCATCGTCTGCCTTTCCGATTTCATGACGCGATCGGATCGCGAGACCGGCGCGCTGGTGGAGGTGCTGGCGAAGCAGAACGTGGAATACCGGCAGCCGATCCACGCGGTGTATTACCGCAACACGGCGATTTCGGCGCGGATCGCGTCGTTCGTGTCGTACCTGGCCGAGGCGATCGGGGAGGACGGGTTCAGCGGATGACGCGATAACCCACCACCTCGCCGTTCTCGCGACCCCATCACACCCCAGGCGGGTTCGAATCGATCACCTGCACCTTCGGCCCCGTCGTGGACGGCTCCAGGCTCTCGTCCGTGGCGAGCAACACCGAACCCGGCGAGAGCATCGGCACCAGCTTCTCCACGAACTCCCGCGGCACCGTCACCCGGTCCACCAGTGCCTGGTCCACCACCCTGCCCGCCTCGTCGCCGTGGCCGGGGATGCCGATGGTGATCCAGTTCGGCATGGGCAGGCCGGCGAGCTTCGGCGATTCGGCCGTGCCGCCCTGCGCCACGATGTAGGCATGCGTGCCCACCAGCGGATCCTTGACCTGCACGCGGCTTCGACCGATCTCCACGCCGTTGCGCAGCACGATCACGACGCTGTCCGGCACGCTGAGCACCATCGAGAGCGGACCGGCGGAGGACAGCTCGGGCTGCCAGCGGTACATCTGTCCGTCGGCGAGCGGGGCGATCTTCAGGTCGGCGCCGTTGCGCGTGTCGATGGGAATCACCGCCGTGGGATGCACCACGGTCACGGGTGCCGTGCCTTCCTTGGCCACCACCACCGTCATGCCCATGTTGGTGGCTTCGAAAAGCAGCCGGGCGAATTCCGTGGGCATGTGCACGCAACCGTGCGATTCGGGGTATCCGGGCAAGCCGCCCGCATGCAATGCCACGCCGTCCCAGGTGAGGCGCTGCTGGTAGGGCATGGGCGCGTTGTCGTAGGTCTTGGAGTGGTGGTCCTTGTCCTTCTGCAGGATCGTGAACACGCCCGTCGGCGTCTCGTGGCCTTTCTTGCCCGTGCTGACCGTGGTCACGCCGATGAGGATGCCGTTGCGGTAGGCATAGGCGCGTTGCTCGGTGAGGCTCACGATCACGGCCATGGGCGCGGGCGATGCGTCTCGGCCGCCCCAGATCCACTGGCCCGGTTTCAACTGCGACGGCGGCATGTCGGCGGGGCTCGACGTTCTGGCTCCCCAGAACGGCACGGCGGCCGGGGCGGTCGTGGAGACGGACAGCAGAAACGCCAGGACGGCCAACGTACGGACCATGGATTTTTCCCTTCGGGCGACCCGTCGAGGGTAGCGGAGAACGCGGGACCGGAGCATTGTCGAAAACACGCGCCGCCGTTCGACGCCCTGGTGAGTCCCCCGTGATGCGAGGCCAAGCCGATGTCGTTGAAACTCTATGCCCATCCGTTCTCGTCGTATTGCCAGAAGGCCCTCACGGCCCTCTACGAAAACGGCACGCCGTTCGAATGGAAGATGCTTTCGCCCGAACACCCGGACATCTACGCGGAGTTCGCCGAACTGTGGCCGCTGAGGCGGTTTCCCGTGCTGGTCGACGGCTCGCGCACGGTGACCGAGGCCAGCACCATCGTCGAATACCTCCAGCTCCATCACCCGGGACCGGCACCGATGCTGCCCGACGATCCACGGATCGCGCTGGAGGTGCGCGCCATGGACCGCTTCTTCGACAACTACGTCTCGACGCCCCAGCAGCGCATCGTCTTCGACGCGATGCGGCCCGCGCACCAGCGCGATTCGCGCGGCGTGGAAGAAGCGCGCGGCATGCTCGATACGGCCTACGCATGGCTCGACCGGCACATGGACGGACGCACCTGGGCGGCGGCCGACCGCTTCAGCCTTGCCGACTGCGGCGCGGGCCCGTTCCTGTTCTACGCCGACTGGACGCACGCCATCGACCCACGCTTCGAAAACGTGCACGCCTACCGTCGGCGGCTGCTCGCGCGTCCGTCGTTCGCGCGCGCCGTGGACGAGGCCCGGCCTTTCCGCCCATTGTTTCCCTTGGGCGCGCCCGATCGCGATTGATCGCTTGGGCAGTCCAACCTGGACAGAAAGTCTGCCCGGGCACGATGATCGCCCCATGGCCGATTTCCTCGCTCCCTTCCTGCCCGTGGCCGATGCCATCGCGGCCCTGCTGAAACCGCATGCCGAGGTCGTGATCCACGACCTCGGCGACGGCACCATCCGCCATATCGCCCACCGGCTGTCCCGCCGTTCGCCGGGGGACGATTCGCTGACCGACGTCGACGGCATCGAAACCCTCGATCGGCCGGTGATCGGGCCTTATCCGAAGACCAACCCCGACGGACGGTCGATGAAGTCGGTGACGGCGGTGCTGCGGGACGGGCGCGGGCGGGCGGCCGGACTGATGTGCATCAACCTCGACGTGAGCATGTTCGAGACGCTGCAGGCGTTATCGAGGGATTTCCTGCGCTTCGCCGATGCGACGCCACGGGCCGCGGCGCTGTTCCGGGAGGATTGGCGCGAGGAGGTCAACGACGTGGTCGGCGCGTTCCTGGGAGAGCGGGGCACGAGCCTTTCGGCCATGCAGGTCGACGAACGCGAGGCGCTGGTCCGCGAGCTGGACGCACGAGGCGTGTTCGACGTGCGGCACGCGGCGGGATATGTGGCGCGGGTGCTGGGGGTGTCGCGGGCGACGCTCTACAAGTCGCTGAAGAGCGTTCGCGGCGAACGAGCCTGAACGTTTCGCTTCGCGAGTTTCGCCGATACGATCGGCTCCCACCCCTTCGGTAGCCGGGCTGCGATCGATCTGGCCACCGGGAGCCGACCGTATCGGCGATCAGACCGCCTCGGTCTCGAACACGAAGTAAGCCACCTCCCGCCGCAGGATTTCCGCGCTTTCGCGCATCGCCCGGCTCGCGGCGGCCGCCTGCTCCACCAGCTCCGCGTTCTCGCGCGTGGTCTGGTCCATCCCCCGTACCGCCCCGTTCACCCGCGCGATGCCCTCGCTCTGTCCGCGCGTGGCTTCCATCACCGAACCCACGAGCCCGGCCAGCGCGGTCACCCGCTCGCCGATGCCGGTCAGCACCGAGCCCGCGCGATCCACCGAGGCCACGCCGGCCCGCACCGCGTCGTCGCCCTCGTCGATGAGCCCGCGGATATCGCGTGACGCGGCGGCGCAACGCTGCGCGAGCTCGCGCACCTCATGGGCCACCACCGCGAAACCGCGACCGTGCTCACCCGCCCTCGCGGCTTCCACCGCCGCGTTGAGCGCCAGCAGGTTGGTCTGGAAGGCCACCTGGTCGACGAGGTCGAGTACGTCGGTCATGCGCTCGCTGGTGCGCTGGATCTCGCGCATGTTCCCGATGGCGTCCATCGCCACGCGATGGCCTTCGTCGGTCATGGCGCGCGTTTCGGTCACCGCCGCGTGCGCCGCGTTGGCGTGGCCGAGGCCACCGGACACGGCGTGGGCGATGTCGTCCATCGAGGCGGAGGTGTGGCGCAGGTGCTGCGTCTGCGTGCGGGTGCGGTCGTTCAGCGCGTCGTTGCCGCGGGCGATGCCCGTGGCCGCATGCGCCACATGGTCGGCACGATGGCGTACCTGGGTCACGACGTTGCCGAGCTGCGCATCCATCTCGGCCAGCGACGTGAGCAGCGCGCCGATCTCGTCGCGGCGGCCTACCTCGATGCGCGCGCCGAGCGTGCCGCCCGCGATGGCCGCGGCCACGTCGATCGCCTGGCGCAGGCGGCGGCCCAGCGAGCGGATGATCGCGATATCCATGAGGCTGGCGATGACCAGCGCCAGCACCAGCAACACGGTGGAAACGACCGCGCCGCGCCGGACGTCGGCATGCTGCGCCTCGGCCTGGGCCTTGCCGCCATCGAGCGCCAGCGCGAACAGGTTGGAGAAATCGCTCTTGAGCGGTCCGACGGCCGATTGCACGTCGTTGGAGAGCTGCAATTGCGCCAGGTCGAACTGCTCGGCCTTGAGCAGGGCGAGCACGTCGTCGATCGCTTTGTCGGCCGCCTTGCGGTGTTCGGCGGCCAAGGCGACGAGCTTCTTCTGCGATTGGCCCAATCCGCTGGCTTCGAGCGACGTCCACTGCTTGTCGATGTCGTGCCGGTCGCTTCCGATCGCCGTCGCCGCGTCGTCCACGGCCGAAGGCAGGCGCATCAGCGTGGCGTGCACGAGGGCGTCGAGCAGGTCGTTGTAGTCGTTCTGGATATGGCCGACATCGGCCACGGGCGCCAGCGTGTCGCCCACCACCGACTGCAGGCGTCCGTTGGCGGTGCGCAGTTGCACGCCGCCCACGATCCACAGGATGAGCAGGAGAACGATCGTGCCGGCCAGGCGGGCGAGAAGCCGGGCCCGCAAAGTCATGAGGGGGAGACGGGGTCGGGGGAATCGCATGGCGCGCTCGCGAGGAGGAACGGGGGATGCCTCGCTGTCGGCCACGAATTCGGCAACTTTAGGCCGCTATCGCGTAAAATATTTTTTATTATCAATGACTTCAAGATGTCATGAAGTCATGCTCGCGGGTCAGGCGTCCGCCAGGTCGGCCACCGCGAGGTTCCAGCGGTCGAAGGTGAAACGGCCGTCGCGCAACGCCAGCGGCGTGTAGCCGCAGTTGCCATGGCGATAGTCGACGGCATCGCCGCCGCCGAGCGCGGACAGCGTGGCGCTGAGGCACTGGCCATGGGTGAGCACGGCGATGCGGCGATGGGGCAAGGCGCGGGCATCGTCGAGCGCCGGCAACATGCGGGCGGCCACCTCGTGCAGGGTTTCGCCACCCTCGGCGGCAGCCGCCGGGTCGGTGGCGCGCAACACCTGCGCCCAACGTGGATCCTCGGCCGTGGCCTCGGCCACGAAACGGCCTTCGAGCGTGCCGAACGATCGCTCGACGAGGCGTTCGTCGGTGCTGATCGAGCAGCCTGCCCGCTCCGCCGCGATCTGCGCCGTGCGCAGGGCGCGCGGCAGGGTGGACGACACGATGTGCGTCACGCCCAGCCCGGCGAGCGTGTGGCCCAACGATCGGGCCTGCGCGATGCCCGCTTCGGTGAGCGGGCTGTCGGCCCTGCCCTGCGCGCGTCCGGCGACGTTCCACTCGGTTTCGCCGTGGCGGGCGAGGATCAGGTGTTCGAGCATGCGGATTCCAACGCGGAGGAAGCGCTCATTGTACTCAGCGCAACTGGCTGTCCTTGCTGCCGCGACGGTTGTAGCCCGCGAACGTGGCTTCCTCGCGATCGGCCGCCTCCTGGCAAGCCACGCACAGGCGTACCCCCGGCACGGCCTTGCGTCGGGCCTCGGGGATCGGGGCGCCGCATTCCTCGCAGTGTTCGAGGCTGGGGCCTTTCGCCATGCGGCTTCGCGCGCGCTTGACGGCGTCGTCGACGGTAGCGTCGATCTGGTCCTGTACGGCGGTGTCGCCCGCCCATCCGGTGGCCATGGTCGTGTCTCCCGGGTTGCTGCTCAGGGAGCTTATATGGGGGTATGTCGCGAAAACGAAACGTCCCGCCGCGGGCCGGCGTCTGCCCCCTGATGCGGCTTTGCGCTACTGCGGATGTTCCCGCACGTAGTCGACGAAGGCCTTGAGCACCGTCGGCGGCTGTCGACGGCCGGGGTAATACACAAACATGCCCGGGTGATACGGGCACCAGTCTTCCAGCAGGCCCACGAGCCGTCCGGCGGCGAGATCGTCTTCTATCAGCTTCTCGAAGACGAAGGCGAAACCCAGGCCATCGAGCGCGGCCTGGGAGCAGAGCGTCATGTCGCGCAGGATCAGCGGCCCGTCCACTTCCGTTTCCAGCGCGATGCCGCCGCGTTCGAATTCCCAGTGGTACATCGCGCCGCTGGGAAACCGCTGGCGGATGCAGGGCAGCCCTTGCAGATCGTGTGGCGTACGCGGCACCCGATGGCGCGCCAGGCACCCTGGCGAGACGACCACCAAAGAGCGCATGCGCGGCACCAGGGGCACCGCGATCATGTCCCCGGCGATGCGCTCACCGAAACGCACGCCGAGGTCGAGACCTTCGGCGACCACGTCGACGAGGGCGTCGTCGGTCACCACCTCGATCTCCACCTCCGGGTATCTGGCGAGGAAGCCGGCGACCACCGGCAGCAAGGCCACCCGGGCGGCGACCAGGCCGATGCCGATGCGCAGCTTGCCCACGACACGCCCCTGCGAGGCATTGAGGTCGTCGAGCGCGTCGTCGATGTCCCGGAACGCGGGCTCGATACGCGACACCAGCCGCTCGCCCGCTTCCGTGAGCGACACGCTGCGCGTGGTTCGGTTGAGTAGGCGGACGCCGAGACGCCCTTCGATGCCGCGGATCGTGTGGCTGAGCGCGGACGGGGACACGCCCAGTTCCGTTGCTGCGCGCGAAAAGCTGAGGTGTCTGGCCACGGCCAGGAAGGTCACGAGGTCCGCCGGACGGATTCCTTTCATTACTGAATTCTCCTCATGAACCCATGCAGTTTTCCTGGGATTATCACAGGAAAGCCCGGGCGGGACACTTATTCCACACCACCCACCTGGAGAGAACATCATGCGTACCTGGTTCATCACCGGCGCCGGCCGGGGCTTCGGTTCCCTCATCGTCGAGGCCGCCCTCGAGCGCGGCGACAACGTGGTCGCCACCACCCGCGACCCTTCCGCCCTCATCGAACGCTACGCCGATCAGCCCCGCCTGCTCGCCCTGCCGCTGGACGTGACCGACGAACGCCAGGCCCACGAGGCCGCCGCGCAGGCGGTGAGTCGCTTCGGCCGCATCGACGTGCTGGTGAACAACGCCGGCTATGGGCTGCTGGCCGGCGTCGAGGAAGCCTCCGACGAGGAAATCCAGCGCGTCTATCGCACCAACGTCTTCGGCCTGCTGGCGGTGACCCGTGCGGTGCTTCCGCACATGCGTCGGCAGCGCGCGGGGCACGTCATCAACATCTCGTCGATCGGCGGCTACCAGTCCTACGCCGGCTGGGGTGTGTATGCCTCCACCAAATTCGCGCTGGAAGGACTGAGCGAGGCGTTGGCGATGGAATTGAAGCCGCTGGGCGTGAACGTGACGATCGTCGAGCCGGGCTATTTCCGCACCGACTTCCTCGACGAACGCTCGCTGCATCGCACGGCGACCCCGATCGCCGATTACGAGGAAACCGTGGGCGAAATCCGTCGCTTCGCCACCGAGATCAACCATGCACAGCCAGGCGATCCGTCGAAGCTCGCCGGCGCACTGACGAAACTGGTCGACGCGCCGGTACCGCCGCTGCGCCTGCCGCTGGGTAGCGACACGGTGGCGGCGATCGAAGCAAAGCATCGTTTCGTGGAGGAAGAGCTCGCGCAGTGGCGTGAGGTGGCGGTTTCGACGGATTTTTCGGCCGCCTGATTCGCTCCCGTCGCGGATGCGACCGGCTCCCACCCTTCGATAGACAGTGGCTACCGAAGGGTGGGAGCCGATCGTATCGGCGAACCCTGCGGAGCGTCAGGCCCGGGGCTCGTCGTAAAGGCCGAACTCCGTGATGCCCGGCTGCTTTCCTTTCAGCACCAACCTCACCCGCTTCGCCGTGGTTCGCGCGATCTCGTGGAACTGGTAGGCATCGGCGGGCGTACCACCGGACGCGATCGCCACCCATGCGCCATTGCGCTCCACCTCGACGCTGTACGACGCGATGCGGCTGTCCGTGCCGTAATCCTCCGCGCCACGCGGCTCCACGATCGACAGCGTGTTGAACGACACCGGCGCGTCGAAGCGCACCTCGATCCACGCATCGGTCTTGCCCTTGTCCGCCAGCCAGTACGAGCGGAAATTCTCGTCGAAAGCCAGGTCGGGCCCCACCGCCTCGTCGCTCGCGCTCGCCCAGGCGGGCTTGCCCGCGGCGAGGTTGGGCGTGGTGATGGTAACGCTTCGTCCGATGCGCGCCACCGGACCGTCGTTCTTCCACAGCGCACCGATGTCCGCCAGCCGCTTCACCGCGTTGTCGTCGAAACGGCCGTCGCTGTTCGGCGCCACGTTGAGGATGAGGTTGCAATGGTTGGCGTTGAACGGCACCAGCCACTCGTCGACGATGGTCTTCGCCGAGGCCAGTTCCGAGGTGGGATACGCCTTCTTCCAGAACCAGTCGCGTTGCAACGTGGTACCCGACTGCGAGGGCACCGGGCTGTTCGGCGGGATCTTCTGCCCGGCGTGCTGTTCGTACTGCTTGATGTCGGTGTAGTAGAGCGCGGTGCCCGGATAGCTGCCCGCGTTGTGGTCGGTGAGCAGGCAGTCGGGTTGCAGCGACTTCACAAGGTCATAGATCTCGCGATACGGCAGCTGTTCGTACGAGATGCGCGACCACGAGGCGTTCCACCCGTCGAGGATCAGCGCGGTGATGGGACCGTAGTTCGTCAGCAGTTCGGTGATCTGCGCCTTGATGAGCGCGATCTTTTCCGGGGTGACGATGCGCGCGCGGATATCCTGGCGCAGGTCGAGGATGGAGAAATACAGGCAGGGCTTCAGGCCCGCCGCGCGGAACGAATCGACGTAGCGGCGCACCACGTCGTGCGGATACGACGATTGCATCACGTTGGCGCTGCCGGTCTTCGTCGGCCACAGGCAGAAGCCGTCGTGGTGCTTGGTGGTGAGGCAGGCGTAACCCATGTTCGCGGACTTCGCGGCACGGGCCCACTGGTCCGTATCCAGGTGCTTCGGGTTGAACAGCTTCGGCGACAGCAAGGGGTCGCCCCACTCGCGCTCTTCGAACGTCGCCATGTTCAGGTGGATGAACATGCCGAAACGCAGGTCGAGGAAGGCCTGCTGGAGGTCGCGCAGGCGCGCGGGGTCGACCACCACGCCCCTGGCCGTCTTCGGGGCTTGGGCGAAGGCCTGTTTCGTCGGCCACAGGCTGGCCATGGTGGCCGTGAGGGCCAGTGACTTGGCGAAATCGCGTCGGTTCAAGAAGGGTCTCCCGGGAATGCCTCGGGCAGACCTTCACCTATGAACACAGTGTGTGTCAACGAACACACACCGCATCGCTGCATCGCTGCATCACCGCTTCGTCGGTTTCGCCGATACGGTCGGCGATCAACGGGCCGCCTCCTTCAGCCTGGCGATATCGATCTTCTTCATCCGCATCAATGCCTCCATGGCCTTCGGGCTCTTCGCCAGCTCGTCGATCTCCACCGGGCAGATCTGCCACGACAACCCGTACTTGTCCTTCAGCCATCCGCACGCCTGCGCGTTCGGGTCGCCGCCTTCGGACAGGCGGTTCCAGTAATGGTCGATCTCCGCCTGGTCCTTGCACTTCACCACCAGGGAGATCGCCTCGGTGAACTTGAAGACCGGGCCGCCGTTGAGCGCGGAGACCGGCTCGCCGTCGAGTTCGAAATCGACCGTCATGACCGAGCCCTCGGGACGACCGGAGGGGCCCGAGGCTTCCTTGGAATAGCGGGTGACCTGCCTGATGCGGGAATTCGGGAAAATCCCCGTGTAGAAGGTCGCCGCCTCCTCGGCCTGGCTGTCGAACCACAGGAACGGGGTGATGCGCCTGAAACCGGTCATGCCGTCTCTCCCTAAGCGGGCCACGGGACGTGGCCCTTCCTACCCACGTCGAGCGGCGCCGGGCCGGATCGACATCGCCCGAGCATGCCTTCACGCGGCCGCCGTGGCCAGTTCCACGCAGAAATCGACGAAGGCGCGCACCCTGGGCGGCGCGTTGCGGCGCGAGGGGTAGTACGCGTAGAGGGGAAACGTCTCTTCCGCCCAGCCGGGAAAGAGCTCGACGAGGCGGCCGTCGTCCAGCGCGTCGCGCACGATGAGCGCCAGCACCTGGGCCACGCCCGCGCCGGCGATGCACAACGCGTACATCGTGGCCGAATCGGTCAGCGTCAGGGGGCCTTGCGTGTCCACGGTGACGACCTTTCCCTGGCGATGGAACTCCCAGGCGAACGGCCGCCGGGTAACGGGATCGCGGAACTGCAGGCAGGCATGGCGAACCAGTTCGGCGGGCTTGGCCGGGCGGCCGTGAACGGCGAGATAGGCCGGCGACGCGACGGTGAGCACGCGCGTGTCCAGGAGCTTGCGGCCGATCAGGGAGGAGGATTGCGGTTCGCCGAAACGCACCGCCACATCGATGCCCTCGGAGATCAGGTCGCCTAGTTCGTCGCGGCTGACGATCTCCAGTTCCAGTTGCGGATGCCGGGCCAGGAACGTCGCGATGCGCGGCGCCAGCACCTGGCTGGAGAACATGGGATCGACGCTTACGCGCAGCCGGCCGCGGACGGCGTGGGCGTCACCCGCCGCCGACAGGGCCGCGTCCTCGATCCCCGCCAGCAGCGGGCCGACCTGGGCGTAAAGCCGTTCACCCTCCGCCGTGAGCGTTACCGAGCGGGTGGTGCGGTGGAGCAGGCGCACGCCCAGCTTCGCCTCCAGCCGGCCGACGGCGCGACTCACGCCGGAAGGCGACAGCCCCAACGCATCGGCGGCACGGGCGAAGTTGCCCGTCTCGACCACGGAAACGAGGACGCTGAGGTTGCCGAGCAGGCGGCCGTCGGTGGGCATGGGATGCACTCGCGCTGGAATGCGTGAACCATCGGCAAGACGCCGCCCCGCGTCAATATCAGAACCACAGGCGCACGCCCGCCACCCAGCGTCGATCGGTGACGCGGCGGCCGGCATCGCGCGCGATATCGGCCGTGGCGCCGGCCAAGTGCTCCCAGTCCACGCCCACGTAGGGCGCGAACGAGCGGGTGAACTCGTAACGCAGGCGCAGGCCGCCCTCGATGCTCGACACGCCGGCGCCCAGGCCACGTCGCGGATCTGCCCGGCCGTAGGCGTTGATCTCCAGCTCGGGCTGCAGGATCAGTCGCTGGGTGAAGAGCAGTTCGTATTCGCCACGCACGCGGGCCGCGGTACGGCCGCCCTGGCCCACGTACGCCGTCGCTTCCAGTTCGAAGCGGTAAGGCGCCAGCCCCTGCACGCCGAAAGCGGCCCATTGCCGCTCCGGGCCTTCGCCGATGTCGCTGCGCAGGCCGAGCTGCGCATCCCAGAACGGAGCGATCGCATGGCTCCAGAACGCCTCGACGTCACCGTCGCGTGGACGCCCGCCTTCCCGCTCACCCTCGCTACGCATCCAGAGCTTGTTCACGTCGTTGCCGTACCATCCCTCGGCTTCCCACGACTGGCCATGACCGCCCTGCCCCGCGAACGCTTCCAGCCGATCGAGCAGCAGGTTGCCCACGGGCGCGGTGTCGTCCATGCCCATCATGTCCATGTCGTGCATGGGCGCCGGCGCCACGCCGTCGGACCAGTCGTCGCTGCGCGCGTCGGCCGGCGCATGGCCGCCCTGCATCGGCCCCATCGTCATGCCGTGCATGGCGTGATCCATCTCCTGCGACATCGCGGGAAAGGCGACGAGCAGGAGCTTCGCGAAGACGACCGCCCTCACGACACCACCACCTCGCGGAACATGCCCGCTTCCATGTGGTACAGCATGTGGCAATGGAAGGCCCAGCGCCCGGGATTGTCGGCGGTGACGGCGTAGGTCACCTGCTGCGCCGGCTGCACGTTCACCGTGTGCTTGCGTACCTGGAAGGCGCCGTCCGGCGATTCGAGCTCGCTCCACATGCCATGCAGGTGGATCGGGTGGTTCATCATCGTGTCGTTCACCAGGCGAAGGCGCAAGCGCTCGCCCTGGCGGAAATGGATGGGTTTGGCGGAGGAATACTTGACGCCGTCGAACGACCAGGCGAAGCGCTCCATGTTGCCGGTGAGGTGCAGCTCGATGGTGCGCGCCGGCTCGCGGCGGTCGGTGGCGCCGCCGGGCGTATGCAGGTCGGCGTAGGTGAGCACGCGATGCGGGCGCTCGCGCAGGCCCACGCCGGGATCGTCGAGGTTCGTCCTCGGCATGTCCACGCGCATGTCCACGCCGGGGCCGTATTCGGTGCGCGCGTGGTTGGCCATCACCATGTCGCCGCCGCCGCTCATCGAGCCCATCATGTCGCGCATGCTCAGTCGCGGGCGCGGATCGAGCGGCGGCACCGCCGCGCTCATGCCCACGCGCGGCGCCAGGGTGGCACGCGCGTAGCCCGAGCGGTCGATCGACTGCGCGAACACCGTATAGGCGCGGTCCTCCGTCGGCTCCACGATCACGTCGTAGGTTTCGGCGGCCGACAGGCGCAGTTCGTCCACCTCCACCGGCTCCACGTCCTGCCCGTCGGCGGCCACCACGCGCATGCGAAGTCCGGGAATGCGCAGGTCGAAGATCGAGTTGGACGAACCGTTGACCAACCGCAGCCGCACGCGCTCGCCGGGGCGGAACAGGCCCGTCCAGTTACCCGTCGGCGTGCGGCCGTTGACCAGGTAGGTGTACGTGGCCCCGGAGACGTCGGCCAGGTCGGTGGGGTTCATGCGCATGCGGTTCCACATGCGGCGCATCGCCAGCGCCTCGCCGAGGCCCTTCTCGCGCGCGTCGCGCCGCAGGTCGCCCAGCGTCGGCTGGCCGTAGTTGTAGACGTCGGCACGCGAGCGCAGCTTCGCGTAGACGCGCTCGGGATCTTCGTCGGTCCAGTCGCTCAGCAGCAGCACGTGGTCGCGATCGCAACGATGGCGATCGCCGTCGCGCGGTTCGATCACGATGGCGCCGTAGAGCCCGCTCTGCTCCTGGAAGCGGCTGTGCGCGTGGTACCAGTACGTGCCCGACTGCTTCACGGCAAAGCGGTAGGTGAAGTCGCCCCGCGCGGGAATGCCATCGAAACTCAGGCCCGGCACGCCGTCCTGGTCGGCCGGCACGATGAGGCCATGCCAGTGGATGGACGACGCGACGTCGAGGTGGTTCGACACGCGCAGCACCACATCGTCGCCTTCCCGCCAGCGCAGCGTCGGCCCGGGCACGCCGCCGTTCACCGTGACCGCGCGGCGCGAGCGACCGGTGAAATCCACCGCCGCCTCGCGGATCTCGAGCATCGCCTCCCTGCCCTGGTCCGCCGGCGGCTCCATCACGGCCGTGGCGAACGCCGGGCGGGCCACCCCGAAACCCAACCCCACGCCCGCGAGGCCCAGCCCCTGGACGAAGCGGCGGCGCGGCAGGTGGATGGACGGATCGCGCATGCGTGGGCCGGGTGATCGAAGGGGAGGCCACGAGGGTAAACACCCGCGCCGCACGTCGACAACTCTGGACATGGCTCTGCGCGCTTTTCCACGGGTCGTTCACCGCCACCGGCACATCCTCGCCGCATGAGCCTCGACCGGTACCGTCGCAAGCGTGATTTCACCAGGACGCGCGAACCGGCGGCCGACGCGGCCGTGCCGAAGGGCGCCCGTGCCATCTTCGTGGTGCAGTTGCATCATGCCTCGCGCCGGCACTTCGATTTTCGCCTGCAGGTGGGCGACGCCCTGCGCAGTTGGGCGGTACCCAAGGGCCCCAGTTACGACCCCAAGGTGAAGCGCCTCGCCGTGGAGGTCGAAGATCACCCGGTGTCGTACGCCGATTTCGAAGGCGACATCGAGGAAGGCTACGGCAAGGGTCACGTGGACACCTTCGACCACGGCATCTGGGCGACGGCCGGCGATGCGGAAACGCAGTTGCGCAGGGGCCATCTCACCTTCGACCTGTACGGCGAACGGCTCAAGGGCCGCTGGCACCTGGTGCGCAGCGGCCGCAAGGAGCGCCAGCCCGCGTGGTTCCTGATCAAGGCCGAGGACCGCTACGCCGGCGACGTCGAAGCGGACGACCTGCTCGACGCGAAGATGCGCGAAAGCACGCGCCGCGCGGCGAAGACGCCCGCCACGAAGGCGGCCGCGAAGCGTTCCACCGCACGCAAGAAGGCGCCACCGAAAACGCGCAAGGTCTCGATCGCCAGCCTGCGCAAGGCCGTGGCCGCCACGAAGGGCGCGAAGCGAGCCGCCGTGCCGCACGATTTCTTCGCGCCCCAGTTGGCACGGCTGCACGACGCACCGCCCAAGGGCGACGAATGGCTGCACGAGGTGAAGTGGGATGGCTACCGCATCCTCGCCGGCGTCGCGAACGGCGACGTCACGCTGTGGTCGCGCAACGCGCTGGTCTGGAACGAACGCGTGCCCGACATCGTGCAGGCCGTGGAGGAACTGGGCTTGGACAGCGCGCGCCTCGACGGCGAGCTGATCGCCCTGGACGCGCAGGGCCGCAGCGACTTCAACGCCTTGCAGAAGACGCTGTCCGGCGAGGCGCAGGCGCCGCTGGTCTACATGCTGTTCGACCTGCCCTACCTCGAAGGCCACGACCTGAGCCGCGCGGCGCTCGTCGATCGCAAGGCCCTGCTCGAGCGCCTGCTCGCCCACGCACCCGAGCGACTCGGTTACAGCTCGCACAACCTCGGCGACGGCGACCAGGTGTTCGCCATGGCCATGGAACAGAAGCTCGAAGGCATCATCTCCAAGCGGGCCCAGGGGGCGTACCACAGCGGACGCAACGACGACTGGTGGAAGATCAAGCGGCTGGAGAGCGACGAGTTCGCGGTGGTCGGCTACACGCCGGCCAAGGGTTCGCGCGTGTCGTTCGGTTCGCTGTTGCTCGCGCGCCCCGCCGAGGGCGGCGGCTGGACCTACATGGGCCGCGTGGGCACGGGCTTTACCGACCAGATGCTTCGCGACCTGGGCAAGTCGCTCGCCAAGGGTGGCGCGAAAAAGCCCGTCGTGCGCATCGACGACATCGATCCGATGCTGCGCGGCGCGCTGTGGGTCGCGCCCACCGTGGTCGCCGAGGTCTATTACCGGGGCATCGGCAACAAGCACCTGCTGCGCCAGCCGAGCCTGAAGGCGTTGCGCGTGGACAAGTCGCCGGATGACCTGCGCGATTCGGACCGCTCGCCACGCGGGAAAACGACTCGGCAGGCTACCGGCGAGCTGGCGATCACCCACCCCGACCGCCTCGTCTATCCCGACGACGGCATCACCAAGCAGGACGTGGTCGACTACTACCGCGCCGTGATGCCCTGGCTGCTGCCGCCCATCGCCGACCGGCCGACGTCGATCATCCGTTTCCCCGACGGCATCGCCAAGCACGGTTTTTTCCAGAAGCACGTGATGCCAGGGCTGAAACGCGTCGGCACCGCGAAGCTCAAGGAAGACTCCGGCGCCCAGGCGGTCTACCTGTATCCGAAGGACGCGGACGGCCTCATCGAACTGGTGCAGTTCGGCGCCGTGGAATTCCATCCCTGGGGTTCGCACGTCGATACGCCCGACCTCGCCGACCGCGTGGTCTTCGACCTGGATCCGGGCGACGGCGTCGAATGGCGGCGAGTGATCGCCGCCGCGCGGCTGATGCGCGACGTGCTGGGCCAGCTCGGCCTGCAATCGTTCGTACGCACCACCGGCGGCAAGGGCCTGCACGTGGTGGTGCCGCTCAACCCCGGCGCGGACTGGGCCACGGTGAAACGCTTCGCGCGCGGGGTGGCCGAAACCCTCGCCGCCATGCACCCGCTGGAATTCGTCGCCAGCGCCACCAAGCGCATCCGCAACGGTCGCATCTACATCGATTACCTGCGCAACGGGCGCGGCGCCACGGCGGTGGCCTCGTACTCGCTGCGCGGACGACCGGGCGCGCCCGTGGCCGTGCCCTTGCGCTGGGAGGAACTGGGCCGCCTCGCGTCGGCGGCGGCATTCGACCTGCATTCGGTGCCGAAACGGCTTTCCCGGCAGAAGCGCGATCCGTGGGAAGGCATCGACGCCGTACGCCAGGACCTGGCCGCCGTGGAAGCCCGGCTCGGCGGCCTTTCGGAGGCACCCGTCCCCCGTAAGCGTTTGCGGACCAAGTAGACTGGTACATCATCGCCACCCTCCGTGCTTATGTTCGCTTCGCTACCTACCTTCCTGCGTGTTCCCCTGGCCTGCCTGCTGCTCCTGGTGAGCACGGTATGCCACGTGCTGCCGCTGTTCGCCCTGACCGCGGTGCGCCTGGTGTTGCCCCTGCCCTTCGTTCGCCGCGCCTGCGCCGCCGCGTTGGTGCGCATCGCCGAGAGCTGGTTGTCCATCAACGGCTGGCTGTTCGACGCGTTCACGCCCACGCGATGGCACGTCGAGGGTATCGACGGGCTCGGTCGCTACGAAAACTTCCTGATCGTCTGCAACCACCAGAGCTGGGTGGACATTCCCGCCTTGCAGAAGGTCTTCAACCGCCGTATTCCCTTCATGCGCTTCTTCCTGAAGAGCCAGCTGATCTGGGTGCCGCTGCTGGGCCAGGCGTGGTGGGCGCTGGACTTCCCCTTCATGAAGCGTCACACGCGGCAGCAGATCGAAGCCCGTCCGGAACTGCGCAACCGCGATCGCGAAGCTACCCGTCGCGCCTGCGAGAAGTTTCGCCGCGTGCCGGTGTCGATCATGAACTTCACCGAAGGCACGCGCTTCACACGCGCCAAGCACGATGCGCAGGGTTCGCCGTATCGCCACCTGCTGAAACCGAAGGCGGGTGGCGTGGCCTTCGTGATCGATGCGATGGGCGAGGCGATAACCCATATCCTCGACGTCACCATCGCCTATCCCGGCGGCCCCGGCAGCATGATGGACATGATCGCCGGGCGCGTTCGCGAGGTGCGGCTGCACGCGCGGCGCCTGTCGATTCCCGCCGGCATGCGCGGCGATTACGACGGTGACGCGGCGTTCCGTGAGCGATTCCAGGCGTGGATCAATGGGATCTGGGCGGAAAAGGATGCGCGGATCGATGCGATGCTGGCGGGGTGAACCCTGCGTCGCGAAATCCGGCTTCACCGCCGTGGCGCCGGCCTGCGCCGGCGCGACGGATAAGTGCCTCGACGTAGCCGGTCGTCGCGTGACGCTCTAGCGCTTCTCTTCCCCAAGCTTTTCGTCGAGCCGCTTGCGTCCTGCCTCCGCGTAGCTCTTGCAGGTCTTCCCTTCACCCTGCTCCGGATGCGGCGTGACCAGGATGTCGCAGGGTAGCGACGCCACGCGATCGAACGTCTTGCGGAACTCGGCGACGAAGGCGGGATGATCGCTGTAGCGGTAGCCATCCGACGTGAACGCGTAGAGGCTGTCGACGAAGGCGATGTGCTTGCAGGCCTGGCCTTCGCAGGCGTCCCACGTCCACGCCGTGCCGCCGTGCGTATGGCCCGGCGTGACGTGCGCCGTGAGCTTCAGCGGACCCAGCGTCACCACGCTGCCGTCGACGATGTCGCCTTTCGCATCGACCTTGGGGTAACCGTCCTCGCCGGGGGAATACTGCGGATCCTCCGGATCCTTGCCGCCCAGGCGCATCATGTTCGCGCTGGCCGCCGTGGCTCGCACGGTGGCACCGGTGTCCTTCGCCAGCTGCGCGATGGCGCCCGCGTGGTCGTGGTGGGCGTGGGTGTTGAGGATGAGCTTGACGTCGTCGAGGCGGAAGCCGAGCTTGCGGATGTTCGCCTCGATCAGGGGCGCGTTCTTCACGAGCGTGCCGTCGATGAGGATGTGACCCTGCGGCGACGTCACGAGGATGGCGGAGAGGCCCTTCGTGCCGACCTGGTAGGTGTTGCCGTAGATGACGTGCGGGGCGACCGGCTCGCTCCAGGCGGACGGCATCTGGGCGAAGACGGGCAGGGCGGCAAGGCAGGCCAGGGCGGTGAGCGTGCGGCGCATCGGGGCGTGTCCGTTGGGTTGCGGATGCGCAGGATAAGCGGGAGTTGTGGCTTTTTCGTGGGGCTAAACGGCGAAAACCGTACTTCTCGCCGTGGGCACCGGCCTGCATCGGGTTATCGCGCGCACGCTCATGCGGCTCTTCGCTTCTTCCGCGCCCGCCAGAACAGCACCCCCGTCACCCACAGGAACATCGGCAACATGCCGGTGACGCACGCGACGATGCGCCAGGCCAGACCGCCCACGGCCGCCGAATGGATCGGAAACAGCGCATTGGCCACGCTACCGCCCGTGCCGAGCTTCGTCGCGTCGTCACCACCCACCACGGTGGCCGTCGACGGATCCAACCACAGCGAACTGCGGCCGACGAGATTCCATTCCCCCGGACGGCGGATGCGCATCACCAGGGTACCGTTGCCTTTGGACGGCAGCATGAGGCGGGTGAGCTGGGCATCGGGCGCGGCGGCCTGCGCGTTGACGAGTACGGCGGGCCAGTCGATGGCATCGGCCGTGGGCAGCGTCGGCGGTCGTGCGCTCTTTTCGCCGGACATCGCCATGAGTCCCGTGCGCACCGCGCCACGATAGGCCATCGTGGTGCCGGTGCCGATCATCACGACCAGCAAGGGCAGGGCGGCCACGCCGACGAAACGGTGGAAGCTCGCCCAGCGCAGCACCGGCGGATTCGCATGGGGCTTGAGGTGTTTCAACGCACGTTGACGTCCCGGCCAGTACAGCCACACGCCGGAAAACAGCATGAACAGGCCCGTGCACGCGACCGCGCCCAGGACCGTCTCGCCCAGCTCGCCGCCGAGCAGGTGCGTATGCCAGTCCAGCAGGGCCAGCAACACGTCGCGCGACTTCACGCGGTGAAGCAGCAGCTCGCCGCTGGTCGCGTCGAAGTAGTAGCGGTCGCCCCCCTTCGCGCCCGCTCCCCATACGGGCAGCTCGGCGTCGGGCACGGTGACGCTGCGCAACTGTTTCCCTACCGGCGAATGCAGCAACGCATCCAGCGCGCGTCCCTGCGTGTCGAGATCGGGCAGGGCGCGCGAAACCAGTTCGGGATGGCTCGCGGCAAGCAACGGCTCTTCGAAGAGGAGCACGCTGCCCGCCAGCATGACCAGCGCCAGCACCAGGCCGAGGCTCAGCCCGAGCCACAGGTGCAAGGTCTTCAACGCGGAGCGGATGGGGCGGGATGTCATCAGAAGTCCACCGAGGCCTGCACGAAGTACGTGCGCGGCTGGCCCACGTAGATGCCGTCGTTGTTGTCGGTGGAGCGCGTGAAGTAGCGCCGGTCGGCGAGGTTCTTCACCCCCACGCCCAGGCGCAGGTTGGAGAACGACGGACCGAACGCGTACTCGGCGCGCGCGTTCCAGGTCATCCAGCCCGGTATGTCGCCGAAGTCGCCATCGGGCGTGGGTTCGGTCTGGTACACCGCCGGCTTGCCCGGATCGAAGCTCGGCGAGCCCGGCGAATGCTGCTTCGATTGCGCGAAGGCGTCGACGTTGAAGGTCCACTGCGCGACGCCGTAGCGGAGACCGAGGTTCGCGGTGCGCCGCGAGTAGAAGGGCAGGTCGAGGCCTTCGAACGAACCGTGCTTGTAAACCGCATGCGTGTAGGTGGCCGTGCCCCAGAGCGTGAGGCCCGCGAGCGCATCGCTGTACTGCCCGAGGTCGACGTGGGCCGCCGTTTCGATGCCCTTGTGCGTGGTGGCGCCCAACGAGGTCCAGCCGTCGTGCGAATCGGGCACGCCGGGCAGCTTGCCGACGATCTGCAGCTCGTGGTCGAAATTGATGCGGAACAGCGAGATCTCGCCACCCCACGCCTTGCCGTCGTAACGCGAGCCGATCTCGTAGGTGCGCGCGGTCTCCGGTTGCAGGCCGGAGGCGAACTGGTTGCTCGAATCCTTCTGGCCGATCTGGAAGTACTGCAACGCGCCGAACGAGGTTTCCGCGTTGGCATAGAGCTTCAGCGCATCGCTCAGGTGGTAGATGACGTTGACCGAGGGCAGGGGCTTGGAATAGTTCTCGCGGCGCTGCAGCGGACCCTTCACGATGACCGTGGCGCTGGGATGCGCCTCCCATTCGCTATGGATGCGTTCGTAACGGAGGCCCGGCGTGATCGTCCAGTCGCCCACGTTGATGGTGTCGTCGACGTAGAGCGCATGCGCTTCGTTCGAGCCGGTGTTGTTGCCCGACAACACGTAGGGACCGTTATAGGGGCTACCTTCGAACGGCGTGTACCAGAGATTCGAGGTGAATTTGTTGTTGCGCAGGGTGCGCTCGTGCATCGCCTCGTTCACGTAGCGGTAGCCGATGCCGATCTCGTGCGTGACCTGCCCCCAGTCGAACAGCTGCGAGTAGCGCGGCTCGAAGGCGAAGGTGTGGTAATTGCGCGGATAGGCGTTGAGCTGGTGCGTATAGGTGCCGTTGGCGTTCGGCGTGATCGTTTCGATGTGGCTGCCGCGGAAGCTGTCGGTGTAGTAGGTCTGTACGTCGACGCTTCGCCGATCGTCCACGTGGCTGTACTTGAGCACGTAATCGGTGCGGCGGCCGTGGAAGTCGTCGTACGGACGGCGCGACTGGAACGGATCGGCGTCGTAGTCGGCCTGGGTGAGGCCGCCGGGCATGCCCGCCTGGCCGTCGTAGTGGTGGATGCTTCCGGTGAGCGTGTCTTGGGCGGAGAAGGCGTACTTCGCCTTCAGCATCACGTCGTCGATGCTCTCGTTGTCTTCGTGTTCGCGGAAGCCCGGGCCATGCATGCCGTTATAGAGCAGCGCCACGCCGAGGCCCTGCGGCGTGGTGCCGCCAACGAACGCGTTACTGACGGTGCGGATGCCGCCGTGTTCGCCCCCTTGCAGCTGCACGCCCGCGCTGCCGCCGAACGTTTCGGGGATGTCGCGGGTGACGAAGTTGATGATGCCGCCCACGTTCTGCGGCCCGTAGCGCACCGAGCCGCCGCCGCGCACCACGTCCACCGCCTGGAGGTTGCCCAGGCCCACCGGGGCCATGGACACCTGCGGCTGGCCGTACGGCGCCACGGCCAGCGGGATGCCGTCGAGCAGGATGGTGGAGCGCGGCGACAGGCGGGAGGTGAGGCCGCGCACGCCCACGTTGAGCGAGACGTCGCTGCCCCCGGTGCCGTTGCTTTCCTGCACCTGCACGCCCGGAATGCGGCGCAGCGCGTCGCGCAGGTTCACGGCGCCGGACTCGCGCAGTTCCTCGCGACGCACGACCGTGCGCGCACCCGGGTGATTCTGCACGGTACCGGCGGCGGTGGTGTCCAGCCAGTTGCCCACCACCTTCACGCCCTCCATCTGGGCGGGAGGCGGTGAGGCCACGTCGTCCCCCGCGACGGCGGAAAGCGACGAGCACGCCCCGGCAAGGGCAACGGCGAGAACGGTGGGGCGGGACGGCATCAGGCGGCCTTGCGTAACGCGAAAGGCCGCCATCGTAGTTGCGAATGATTATCAGATCAAATACGTCATCGCACTGAGCGGGTCAATGAGGCCAGGGATTGCCGAGGATCAGGCCACAGAAGTCCATGCGCCGGAAGGTCTTCGGCTCCTTGTAGGCCATGACGTCGGCTTTCACGTTGCCGAAGGTGGTCTCCGGCTTGCTGCGGATGCCCTGGTAGAAGCGATCGATGATGCCTTCCTTGAAGTCCGGCTCGCGCGGATGGCAGCGGGCCACCTCGAGGCGGTCGGCGTCGGCCACGTTCCGGAAGCCCATGCCCAGTACGTCCATCTCCACGCCGGCCGTGAGCAGGGCCACTTCCGGCTTCATGAACTCGGGGATGTTCGGGGTGGTGTGCAGGGCGATCGAGGTCCACACGGTGTAGATGTCGTCCTCGGCCACGCCGTGGCCGCGCAGGAAATCGCGAGCCGCGTTCGCGCCGTCCACTTCGAAGCGCTTGTCCTTGCTCGAATAGGCCGGAACCAGGCCTATGTCGTGGAACATGGCGGCGGCGTAGAGCAGTTCCGGATCGTATTTGAGCGCCTTGCCGTCTCCGGTCAGCGCGGCGAAGAAGAAGACGCGGCGTGAATGGTGATAGAGAAGGTCGTCTTCGGTGTCGCGGACCAGCTCGGTGATCCGGCGGGCAAGATGGCTATCGGGGACGGCGATGCCGGCGACGTCGCCGATGGCGTGATGGTCGTGATGATGGGGGTGGGCGTTCATGGCGCGCGACCTGATGGAGGGAGTTGCCTCATTGAAGCCTCCGCTCGCCGTGACCGGGATTGACGCGACACGTCAAATCCTGCCAAGTTGCACACGATGCAGCCGCCACCTCTCACCATCGCCATCCTGGCCCCGCCCGGCGTCCAGATGCTCGACGTATCCGGGCCCGCCGACGTGTTCGCCGAGGCCAACCGGCAGGCCCGCCGCGAGCATTACCGGGTGGTCACCGTGGGCACCGCACCCTTGGCGGTAGCCGCCTCGTCGGGCATGCGTTTCCTGCCCGACCGTACCGTGCTGGAGGACTTCGACCGGCTCGATACCCTCCTGGTGGCCGGTTCGCCCGACCTGGCCGAGGCCTCCACGGACCGGCGCGTGACCGACTGGATGCGTCGCCATGCCGGCATCGCGCGCCGCTATGGCTCGATCTGCAGCGGCGCCCTGCTTTTCGCCCGCACGGGCCTGCTCGACGGCCGGAGGGTCACCACGCACTGGAAGGTGGCCGACCTGCTCGCCCAGCGGCATCCCACGCTGCAGGTCGAGCCCGACGCCTTCTTCATGCGCGACGGGCCGGTCTGCACGGCGGCGGGCGTCACCGCCGGCATGGACCTGGCCATCGCGCTGGTCGAGGAAGACCTGGGCCGCGAGGTGGCGATGGCCGTGGCGTCCGAACTGGTGGTGTTCTATCGCCGTCCCGGCGGCCAGATGCAGTTCAGCCGCCACGGCGAGGCGGCGCCCGCTGGACGCGGGGCACTGCAGGAACTGCAACGGTACGTGGCGAGCCATCCGGGGGAAAACCATTCGGTGGCCTCCATGGCCGGCCGCATGGCCATGAGCGAGCGGCATTTCGCCCGGATCTTCCGCGCCGAGATGAACATGACGCCCGCCGAGTTCGTCGAGACCATGCGCGTGGAAGCCGCGCGGCGGATGCTCGAAACGGGTAGCGAAACGCCCAAGCGCGTGGCCACGCTCTGCGGCTACGCCGACGCCAACGGGCTGCGCCGCGCGTTCATGCGCCGCGTGGGCATCACCCCGGCCGAATACCGCAAACGGCACGCGCACGCGCGGACTTGACCGAGCCGTCACACCCGGTCGACCGCCACGGCGGAACCATCGGGTTACTCCCGATCCCGAGGAACCGCGATGAAGACCCGCCGCGTCTACAGCACCGTCGACCTGGATCAGGCGCGCCAAGGCATGAGCGCCGCCCGCTCGGCGGGTGTGCCCGATGAGGATCTTTCCCTGATCGCCCGTTCCGACATCGAGCTCGACGCCATTCCCGAGCGGCGCAAGGACGAACACACCGACTTCAAACCCGCCGCCGTGCGTGGCCTGGCCGAAGGCGGTGGGGCCGGCCTGCTGGCCGGGCTCGTCGCCATGGCGATCCCGCCACTGGGCGTCACCCTCGCCGGCGCGATGGCGGCCGGCGCGGCCGGTGCCATGGTGGGCGCGTGGACGAGCGCCTTGATGGGTGCGTCGTCGCCGGACCCGGTGCGGCAGAAGTTCGAGGGCGAGATCGAGGCCGGGCGCATCCTGCTGGTGGTGGACGGCGACGGCGAGGCGGGTGAACGGGCGGACCGGGCCATCGTCGCCACCGGCGCGGTGCCGCTCCCCTTCGACAAGGCCACCGCGTTGAGTTGAACGCTCGCTTCGCCATGAGCCGCGGACAGGGTCGTGTCCGCGATCAGAGTTCGATGATGCCCCGGCGCAACGCGATGGCGACCGCATGCGTGCGGTCGTTGGCCTGCAGCTTCGCCAGGATGCTCTTCATGTGCGCCTTGACGGTCTCCTCGGCGATGCCCAGCGCGACGGCCACGTCGCGGTTGGCCTCGCCCATCGCCACGCGGGTGAGCACCTGCGTCTCGCGCGGCGTCAGTTCGTCGTCGGCGGCGTATTCGGCCATCTCGCTGGCGATTTCCGGGGGAATGCGGCGTTTGCCTTCCATCATCTGCTGGATCGTGGAGAGCATCTCCTTGCGCAGTTCGCTCTTGAGGAGGTAGCCCTGTGCGCCGGCCCGGAACGCACGCATCGCCTGCACGTCGCCGCGATAGGTGGTGAGCACGAGGATGCGCGCGTCGGGAAATTCGTCGCGAATCTTCTCGATGGCCGCGATGCCGCCCATGCCGGGCATCTGCAGGTCCATGAGGGTGAGGTCGGGGCGCAGCTCGCGGTATCGCTCGATGGCTTCTTCGCCGTTGCTCGCTTCGCCGACGAGCTCGAGGCCGGGTTGTCCTTCGATCACGGCCGCGATGCCCTCGCGAAGCAGCGGATGGTCGTCGACGGTCATGATGCGGATGGACGCCATGGAACGGGTGGCCGAAGTGATTTAACCGCAGGAGTATCGCGCAAAGTCCCGGGGCGATATATGGTCGTGGCAGCTGTGACGCCTCCTCCACCCACGCTTTGTGACGATGCGCACGATGACGGGCAAACGACGCACGAAAACGGCAGGCACCATACGCAGCGGCATGGGCGGCTGGACGTACGCGCCCTGGCGCGGCGTGTTCTATCCCGAGGGCCTGGTGCAGAAGCGCGAGCTCGAGTACGCGAGCCGCGAGGTGAGCTGCATCGAGATCAACGGGACCTACTACCGCCAGCCGGACGCCGCGACGTTTCGCGGATGGGCGGAGAAAACCCCCGATGGGTTCGTTTTCTCGGTGAAAGCACCCCGGCACATCGTGCAGGCACGCGTCCTGGCGGAGACCGGCGAGCGCGTCGCGCGCTTCGTGGACAACGCCACCGCGCTGGGCGATCGCCTGGGACCGTTCCTTTGGCAATTCCTGCCCACCCGGCGTTTCGACCCCGACGACATCGCGGCCTTCCTCGATCTGTTGCCTGAATCACGCGCGGGCATCGCGTTGCGCCATGCGGTGGAGGTCAGGCACGAGAGCTTCCTCGATCCGCGCTGGCTCGACCTGGCCCGCGAACGCGGCGTCGCCACCGTGTTCACCGATTCGGACACCTACCCGTCGCTGGCCGACCTCACCGGCCCCTTCGTCTACGCGCGATTGATGCGCAGCCGGTCCGACGAAGCGACCGGTTACCCCGCGAAGGAGCTGAAGGACTGGGCCAAGCGCGCGGCCACCTGGGCCACCGGTGGCGATCCGTCGGACCTGCCGCACGTGGGCAAGGCCGCGCCCAAGCTGCCATCCCGCGACGTTTTCGTGTATTTCATCTCCGCGGCCAAGGAGCGCAATCCCGCCGCCGCCGCCGCCCTGGGCGAGCTTACGCACGCCTGATGTCTTTACCGCACTACGGATACTCCATGGATCGCCTCATCCAGAACACGCTGATGGACCTCTTCGCCGAACACGGCGTGGGACTCGAACCCGACGAAGACTGGCTGCTCACCGAAGGCGACGATTTTCCCGCCGTCCGCGGTATCTGGCACGAAGGCAAGGACGGCGGGATGGGCCGTCTCGACATCGACGTGGTGCTCGACGAGGAGCGCACCATCGAGGAAAGCTTCGGCGGCATCGGCGCGGGCAAGGCCGGCTGCCGCGATGCGCTGGATGGTTTCGCGCGCAACGATTTCTTCGTGATGCTGGCGGCCTGCTGGCACGTGGTGGACGAAAAGAAGCTCGCCGTGCGCGAACTCGTCGCCGGCGCCCATCGATTCACCGTCTACGTCGGCGACTTCACGTTGCGTGGCGAGCAGGACGTGCCGATGGAAATTCCCGAAGATGCCTTGTCGGCCCTGGAAGCCGCCATCGCCACCGCGCCGCTCACCGCCGACGTGCACTGGATCCGCGTCTTCTACGGCAACGTCGGCGACGGGAAGACGCAGGTGGAGGTGCTGTTGGACAACGAGCCGTGGACGGCGGGGCATAAGGCCATCGCGTCGGTGGATTGGCCGCAGCACGAGCGGTATTACAGCTTGCGCAATTTCATCGCGCTGGTGCCGATGGATTGATCGCTCTCCTGCGCGTGGTTGTCGTAGGCACCGGCCTGCGCCGGTGCCTACGGCGAAGCGTTCGGCTAAATCTCAGTCCGCATCGCGAAACGCAGGCCAGTCCTCGGGCCGCAGGATGTCGAACAACCCTTCGCGCTTCGTCCGCCGCGCCAGCCGCAATACCTCGGCATCACGTGAGAACAGAATGGCCGCGCCGGAAGCGGCGGCCAGCTCGAGAAACTTCTGGTCGTCGCTGTCGCGGCATCGCGGCGGCTTCGCCACCGCCGACATGTCCGGCAGCAGGCGCAGCAACGCATCGAAACGCCCGGCGGCATGCGAACGACGCGCGTCGTCCAGTTTCAGCGTCGGATACGCCAGCACGGCCATCCACTCGTCGCGGCAATCCGCGCGCGTCACCGCTTCCACTTCGCCCGCCTCGATGGCCGCGACGAGTGTCGCGGCACGCGGATCGCCGAAAACGAACGCGTCGAGACAGACGTTGGTATCCAGGACGACGCGCGGCGGTGTCACGCCGCGGCTTCCGCCAGGCGCTCGCGCTGCGCGGCCACGAGGGTGTACGAATGCTTGCGCGCCTCGTGGTCGAAGATCTGCGCGGTGATGATCAGTTCGTCCGCGCCGGTGCGCTCGACGAACGCCGCAAGCCCGTCGCGCACGCTGTCGGGCGAACCGACCACGGCACAGGAAAGCGCGTGGTCCACCTGCGCCTTTTCCATCGGCGTCCATACGCCATCGAGGGTGTTCACCGGCGGCGGCAACTGGCCCGGCGCGCCGCGGCGCAGGTTCCAGAAAGCCTGCTGCTGCGAGGTAAACAGGCGGCGCGCTTCCTCGTCGGTGTCGGCAGCGACCACGTTGATGCCGAGCATCGCGTACGGCGTCTCCAGCACCTCGGAGGGGCGGAACATCGTGCGATAGACCTCCAGCGCCTTCATCATGAGGTCGGGCGCGAAGTGCGAGGCGAATGCGAACGGCAGGCCCAGCTCGGCGGCGAGGCGCGCGCTGAACAGGCTCGACCCGAGCAGCCATAGGGGCACGTTCGTATCCATGCCGGGCACGGCGCGCACGGTCTGGCCGGGCTTCAGCGGCCCGAGGTAGTGCTGCAGTTCGAGCACGTCGTCGGGGAATCGGTCGTCGCTGGGCCCCATCGCGCGGCGCAAGGCGCGGGCGGTGCCCTGGTCGGTGCCCGGCGCGCGGCCCAGGCCCAGGTCGATGCGGCCCGGGTACAGCGAGGCGAGCGTGCCGAACTGCTCGGCGATCACCAGCGGCGCGTGGTTGGGCAGCATGATGCCGCCGGAACCGACGCGGATCGTCCGGGTCGCCTCGGCCACGTAGCCGATCACCACGGCGGTGGCGGCACTCGCGATGCCCGTCATGTTGTGGTGCTCGGCCAGCCAGTAGCGGTGGTAGCCGAGGGATTCGGCATGGATGGCCAGGTCGCGCGAATGGCGCAGGGCGTCGCCCGGCGTGGCGCCGCGCACCACGGGGGACAGGTCGAGCACCGAGAACGGAATCATCGGGAAAGTACCTCGAAGGGGGAGGCGGCCGAGCCGCCGATGCGTCCGACATGGGCCTGCCCGCCCGCAAAACAACCCTCACAAGGCACGTTCCGGAAACGATGCGTTCGGCACGGCGATGCGCCACGCCGCGAACGGAAGAGGAAAATACACCCATTCCGTCAACCCAGTCCGGTTATCCGGGGGAGAAGCTCATGATCGACATTCGCCCGTTCGCCAGCCTCGGCGGCGCCAACCACGGCTGGCTCGACGCCAAGCATCATTTCTCGTTCGCTTCGTACCACGACGACAAGCGCGTGCACTGGGGTGCCCTGCGCGTATGGAACGACGACGTGATCGCCGCCGGCAGCGGTTTTCCGCCGCACCCGCACGACAACATGGAAATCATCACCTACGTCCGCCAGGGCGCCATCAGCCACGAGGACAGCCTCGGCAACAAGGGCCGCACCGTGGCCGGCGACGTGCAGGTGATGAGTGCGGGCACCGGCATCAAGCACGCCGAGTACAACGCCGAGAAGGAAGAAACCCGGATCTTCCAGATCTGGATCATTCCCGAGAAGCGTGGCGGCGCCCCCTCATGGGGTACCCGCGCCTTCCCGAAGGATGAGCGCGCCGGTTCCTTCGTGACGCTCGCCAGCGGCATGGACGACGACGGCGACGCCCTGCCGATCCGCGCCGACGCCCGCGTGGTGGGCGCCACGGTGAAGGCCGGGCAGACCGTGGAATACACGCTGGGCGAGGGCCGTCGCGCCTACATGGTGCCGGCCGTGGGCAGCGTGGAAGTCAACGGCCAACGCCTGAATGCGCGCGACGGTGCGGCGATCCGCGATGAGAAGGTGCTGCGGGTCACGGCGCTGGAAGACGCCGAACTGGTGCTGGTGGACAGCGCCAACCTGTAACGCCATCGCGGACAGGGTCCGCTCTACCCTCCGGTGGAGAGTTTCGCACCGGAGGGTGGGAGCGGACCCTGTCCGCGATTCCGGCGGAGCGGAAACTCCGTTTCGAAGCTGCTTTCGCAAGCCGCTCTGTGGCACCCTACACGCCCTTACGAACGGTCATCCTTGGGGTTGCGGCACGGTGGAGCACGAAACAAGTCCGGGGCTCCCGAACACCGCCGCGAAGCCCGCGTTCTACGCGACCCTGCTCCGTCGTATCGGTGGCCCGCTGCTGTCCGTCGGCCTGCTGTGCCTGGCGCTCTGGGCGCTGCACGCCATGTCCAGCGAGGTCACCTACCGGCAGATCGCCGGCTACGTGCATGCGCTGTCCGACGGCGATATCGCCCTGGCGGTGCTGCTGACCGCGGCAGGCTATGCCGTGATGACCCTCTACGACTGGTTCGGCCTGGCCAGCATCGGCCGCCGGCTGCCGGCCAGGCGCGTGGGCCTGATCTCCTTCATCAGCTATGCCTTCTCCAATGCGCTGGGCATGTCGCTGCTCGTCTCGGGCTCCATCCGCTACCGCTTCTACGTGCAGGCCGGCCTCTCCACCGGGGAGGTGGCGCGCGTGGTGCTCTACACCACGCTGAGCTTCTGGCTGGGCCTGGCCGCGCTCACCGGCGTCACGCTGTTGCTGGTGCCGATCCCCGCCGACATCCCGTTCGCGAACCTGCGCATCCCGCTGGCGATCGTGCTCGCCCTGGTGCCGCTGGGCTGGATCGCCATGGCGCTGACGATGCGCCGCCCCCTGCGGATCGGCCGGTGGGCGATGACCGCGCCCGCGCCGCTGGTGGCCGTGCGGCAGGTGCTGATCGGCGCGCTGGACTGGGGGCTGGCCGCCGGCGTGCTCTACGTACTGATGCCCGAGGCCATCGTGGGTGGCTTCGGGCATTTCCTCGCCATCTTCGTGCTCGCCCAGATGGCCGGTCTCATCAGCCACGTGCCGGGCGGCCTGGGCGTGTTCGAGGCGGTGATGCTGGCCGGTTTCGGCGCCACCGGCAACGAGGGACTGGAAGCGCCCATCCTCGGCGCGCTCGCCGCGTATCGCCTGGTGTACTACCTGCTGCCGCTGGCCGCCGCCACGCTGATGGTGATCTGGCGCGAGGTGCGCGCCCTGCGCCACGCCACGCTGATCAGCCCGTGGTTCAGCGCCGTGCTGCCGCCGTTCTTCGCCGGCCTCACCCTGGTCTGCGGTGCCGTGCTGCTGTTCTCCGGCGCCACCCTGGCGATCCCCGGCCGCATGGATATCCTTCGCGGCTTCGTGCCGTTGCCGCTGGTGGAAGCGGCGCATTTCCTCTCCAGCGTGGTGGGCATGCTGTTGCTCATCCTCGCCCGCGGTCTCCAGCGACGGCTCGATGCCGCCTACGTGCTGACCCTGGTGATGCTGATCCTCGGCGCGGTGTTCTCGTTGCTCAAGGGCATCGACTACGAGGAAGCCTCGCTGCTGTGCCTGCTGGCCCTGGCCCTCGCACCGGCGCACCGGCACTTCTATCGCCGCGCCTCGCTGTTTCGCGCCACCTTCTCGCCCGGCTGGGTGCTGGCCATCGCCGCCGTGTTCGGCTGCGCCACCTGGCTGGTGTTCTTCAGCTTCAAGCACGTGGAATACAGCAACAACCTCTGGTGGGAGTTCAGCTTCCGCCATGGTGGCGCGCCTCGCGCCCTGCGTGCGCTGGTCGGCGCCGCCGCCGTGGTGATGCTGTTCGCGCTGGCCAACCTCATCCGCCCCGAACGTCCGCGCCGCGCGCGTCCGGGCGAAGCCGAGATGGCCCGGGCGATGCCCCTGCTGAAGGCCTTCGATTCGGCACAGGCCCACCTGGCGCTCGTCGGCGACAAGACGCTCATGTTCGCCCCCGACGACCGCGCCTTCCTCATGTACGACATCGAGGGCCGCAGCTGGGTGGCCATGGGCGACCCGGTGGGCGAGGACGAGGACGCGCGCCGCGAACTGGTTTGGGCGTTTCGCGAGGCCTGCGAACGCGCCGGGGGATGGCCGCTGTTCTACCAGGTGCGCCCGGCCGACCTCGACCTCTACCTCGAAGTGGGCATGAACCTGCTGAAGATCGGCGAGGAAGCCCGCGTGCGCCTGGAGACCTTCAACCTCGACGGCAAGTCGAAGAAGACCCTGCGCGGCACGGTGAACAAGCTGTCCCGCGACGGCCTGCGCATGGAGGTGGTGCCGGCCGAGCGGGTACCCGCCCTGCTGCCTCGCCTGAAGACCATCTCCGACGCCTGGATGCGCGACAAGAAGGTGCGCGAGAAGCGCTTTTCCCTGGGCCTTTTCGACGAGCGTTACCTGGCCCGCACGCCCATGGCGGTGGTCTGGCAGAACGACGAGCCGGTGGCCTTCGCCAACATGTTCCTCACCACGTCGAAGGAGGAAGCCTCCGTCGACCTCATGCGCCACCTGCCCGAAGGCCCCGCCGGCATCATGGATTTCCTGTTCATCGAACTGATGGTCTGGGCGAAAGCCGAGGGCTATCGCTGGTTCAACCTCGGCATGGCGCCCCTGTCGGGCCTGACCAACCGGCGCACCGCGCCGCTGTGGAGCCGCTTCGGCGCCATGGTGTTCGGCCGCGGCGAGCGCTTCTACAACTTCCGCGGGCTGCATCGTTACAAGGACAAGTTCGATCCCGAATGGGAGCCGCGCTACATCGCGGTGGGCGGCGGCATCGCGCTGCCGCTGGCACTGGCCAACGTCGCCAGCCTGATTTCGGGCGGCCTGGGCGGGGTGGTGCGCCGGTGAGGAAGATCCTTCGTTACGTCCTGCTCGGCCTGGGCCTGGTCCTCGCCGTCGGCTTGCTGGCCTGGCATCCCTGGACGCGCGCGTCGCTGGAAGTCTCCACCGTCGAACTGCCGGCGCTGACATCCCCCCCTAAAGGCCAGGAAGACCTGCTGGTGGTGATCTACTCCGGCGACGGCGGCTGGTGGGACCTCGACCAGCGGTTGGGCGCCGTGTTCACCCAGCGCGGCGTGCCGGTGGCCGGCATCAGCACGTTCAAGTACTTCTGGCGATACCGTTCGCCCGAGGAATCCGCGCACGACCTCGACCGGCTGCTCGACAAGTACACCGCGCAGTGGCACAAGCGCCGCGTGCTGCTGATCGGCTACTCGTTCGGTGCCGACGTGCTGCCAACCATCGTGGAAGGCATACGGCCGGACAATCGCGCCCGGCTGAGCCAGCTGGTGCTGCTCTCGGGCAGCCGCGACGTGAACTTCGAGATCGAGCTCGAGGGCTACATGAAGCAGGGCTGGTGGACCACGCACACCCACAACTTCCTGCAGTGGATCAACCCGGTGGTGCACACCGATGCCATGCCGCCCATCGTGCGGCTGGGCGGCAGGCCGCCGATGGCCTGCTATTACGGCGAGGAAGACGCCGACGACAGCCTCTGCACCGACAAGCGCCTGCCCGCCTTCGTCACGGTCTACAAGAAGCCCGGCTCGCACCACTTCGACGAAAACTACGAGCGGCTGGCCACCGAGCTGATCCAGCGCATGCCCGACAACGCCTCCACGCCGCCTTAACGCGTTGGCGGGCCTCGGCGGGAGGAGGTCCTGTCACGGAACCTTCACCCCGGCGCCACCGTAAATTTCCCTTTTCGGTATCACGCTGCTCGTTCGGGAGGGAACGGCAGAGGATCCGACCATGCAAAGAGAACCCGGAAAACGCGATTACGGCACCTCGGACTGCGCGCAACTGCGCAGCCTGGCCAGCCGCGGCACCCCGCCGCCCCTACCTGCCAAACCGGCGCCGCGCGACGTGCCCCAGCCGCGGCATCCGTCCCGCCCCGTGACTCGCCGCGTCCCCGCGTGATGTCGATTTTGAGGAATATCTCCTCTTATCGAGCAAAGTTTGCCGATTTTTAAGAATCCTCCTATATCCGTCGGGCACGCGCGTGCGCAAGATATCGTCCGTGCCCCCGCATGGTCTTCCGGCCGCGGGGGCAGCGAATCGCCGATGACCGATCCGACGGCAGGATGCCGTCCGTCCCTAGTGCCAGGATCGATCCCCCCTTCATCGGCGATAACGCCGCGCCGGTTACGCCGGGCCGCGTTATGTGGCTTGCCACTTGACCAAGGGACGGTCGCCATGGCCCTCCGCGTGAGCGCGAGGGCCATGTTTTTGGCGGCTTCCCTATAATCGGTCGATGGGCTGCCTTCCTCTTCCGTTGTTCATGCTGCTGGGTTGCGGCATCGGCTACGCCGTGGGCGCGCGCTCGGGCGCCGTCTGGGGTGCGGGTACCGGGCTCGTGCTCGGCGCCATCCTGACCTTCGTCCTGTTCCGCGCCATGCGTCGCGCGAACCGTTAGGCCTTTTTCCCGAAGAATATCGACAGGCCGAGGCCCGCCCTCACCGACGGGCCATGGCGGCCGACGCGGTGGAGCGCATAGGCATCCAGTTGCACGTGATCGCCGATCGTATAGGCGAGGCCGCCGCCGGCCTGCACCTCGTTGCCGTCCTCGGCGTCGTGAATGGCGTCCATCTCCACGTAGCCCATCCCGTTCTCGCCGAACGTGCGCCCGAAGGTCGGGGCGAGCGTCCAGGTATTCCGGCCCTTCAGGCGATCGAGGTTGGCGTAGAGCGTGTTCTGGTGATCCTTGTCCGGCTTCCACTGCATCGTGCTACCCAGGCTGTACTGGCGTGCACCGTTGCCGAAGTCCTCGTCGCCGTTGGCGAAGGTCACTTCGCCGAGCGCGGCCCAGGTGAAGCTCCCGTCGCCGTCGGTGCCCGAGGGCGCGTATTTCAGCGCCACGCTGCTGTCGCCATGGCCGACCGCGTGGCGGCGCTCGGCGCCGCCACGTTCCTCGAGGCGGTTCCATGCCGAGCCGCCGATCTGGCCTTCCCATGCGCCGCCCAGACCGATGCGGATCAGGCTATCGGCGGTATAGGTCCGGTCGAGCAGGCCGTCCTGGCGTTGGCGTTCGTAGGTAGGCAGGCCCTGTTCGAGCGCGAGCGTGCCGGCGGGGAGCACCGACGTGGCGAAGCCGGCGCCGGGACGGTCGAAGTCGGGCGGGTCCGCGAGTGCGACCGTGGGGAGGGCGGCGAGGGCGACCAGGGCGAGACGTTTTTTCATGCGGTCATTCTTCGCATGAACTGTCGTTTTCGCGTGTAGTGGCGCAAGACGCTGGGCTCCTGCCTTCGCAGGAGCGACGAACTACACCAATAACCTCACGTCGCTCCTGCGAAGGCAGGAGCCCAGCGCCTTGCGTTCGGTCTTCGCGACTACGGCGCCTTCGCCATCGGAAAACTCTCGGGCAGTTCGATCTTCGCCTCTCCTTCGAAATGCACCGCCGTGCGACCGAGCTTCAACGTGTAGCTCCCGGCGCCGATGCGCCAGCGCCGACCCGCGTCGTCCCAGCGCGCGAGCGCCAGCGGTTCCAGCGGGATATCGACGCGACGGCTCGCTCCCGGATCGAGCGTGAGCTTCGTCCAGCCCGCGAGGCGGCGCGTGCCGCCGGACGGACCCGTGACGTAGATCTGCGGCACGTCGGCGGCCGCGACCTTGCCTGTGTTCTTCACGGTGAGGTGGGCGACCGGGCGACCCGACGGATCGGTGTCCACGCTGAAGCCGTCGTAGGCGAAGCTCGCGTAGGTGAGGCCATAGCCGAACGGGAACAGCGGCTCCTTGCCGGTCTTCTCGTACCAGCGGTAGCCGACGTCGGCCCCCTCGATGTTGTAGTCGATACGCTCGGCCGGCGCGCCGCTGGCGGGCAGGCCCGCGCCCTGGATGACCGGCCGGGGCAGCTGCGACTCGTCCTTCGGCCAGCTCAACGGCAGGCGGCCGCCGGGCGACACCTTGCCGTACAGCAGGCGGGCGATGGCGTCGCCGCCGCCCGAGCCCGGGTACCACGCCTGGAGCACGGCGCCGACCTGGTCGAGCCAGGGCATCTTCACCGGGCCGTTGGTTTCCAGCACCACGACCGTGTGCGGATTGGCCTTGGCCACCGCCTCGACCAGCGCGTCCTGCCCGTCGGGCAACGCGAGGTCGGGCGTGTCGAAGGATTCGGCCGCCCATTTGGTCACGAAGACGATCGCCACGTCGGCGGCCGCGGCCGCTTTCGCCGCGGCGACGGGGTCGGTACCCGGATCGAACGTGGCCTTTTCCGCCAGCGGCCGGATGAACGCGAGCGGCGCCGACGGGTGGTATTTCACCGGGCCCGGCCAAGTCGTGGGCTGCAGGCCGGTCACCGGATCGCCGGACAGGTCGGTGACCAGCGACGAGCCGCCGCCGGCCAGCACGCCCTTGTCGGCATGACCGCCGATCACCGCCACCGATTGGCCCTTGCCGGCCAGGGGGAGCAAGCCGGCCTCGTTGCGCAGCAGCACCGCGCCGGCTTCCTCGGTATCGCGAGCCACGTCGCGATCGGCCGCGACGTCGATCTTCCCGACCTTCGGCGGCTCGTCGATCACGCCGTGGGCGAACAGGCTGCGCAGGATGCGGCGGGCCATGTCGTCGAGCCGCTCCCTGGGAAAGCTGCCGTCGGCCAGCGCGGCGCGCAGCGGCTTGTCGAAGAAGACCTCCGCATCGAACGCTTCCGCCGCCGATTCCTGGTCGAGCCCGGCCAGCGCCGCCGTGGCGCCGCTGTGCGCACCGCCCCAGTCGGACATCACGAAGCCGCGAAAACCCCACTCGCCCTTGAGCACGCGGTTGAGCAGCCAGTCATGCTCGCCGGCCCAGGTGCCGTTGACCTTGTTGTACGAGGACATCACCGAACCGGGATCGCCCTTGGCGATGGCCAGCTGGAAGGCCAGCAGGTCGGATTCGCGCATGGCCACCGGATCGAGTTCGGCGCTATGCGAATTGCGGCCGGTCTCCAGGTCGTTGACGGCGAAGTGCTTCACCGTGGCCACGATGCGGCTGTCCTGCACGCCTTTCACCGCCGAACCCACCATGGTGCCCGCGAGTACCGGATCCTCGCCCGCGTATTCGAAGTTGCGGCCGTTGCGCGGATCGCGCGCGATGTTGACGCCACCGACCAGCATCACGCCGAAGCCGCTGTCGCGCGCCTCGCCACCGATCATGCGTCCACCCGCCCGGGCCACGGCGGGATCGAAACTGGCGGCGGTGGACAGCCCGGCGGGCAGCGAGATGCCGCCCTTGCCGGCGTAGGCCGGGCGCGCGACGCCCAGGCCGGCGTCGGTCTCCTGCACCACGGGAAGACCCAGGCGCGGAATCCCCGGCATGTAGCCCGCGCCACCCAGCGCGCCTTCGGGCGGCGTGGCCTCCTTCTCGTTTTCCTTTCTGCCGAATTTGGAGTGGATGAGGGCGAACTTTTCGTCGTCGCTCATCGCCGCCACCACGAGTTCGGCGCGCTTGTCGGCCGACAGCGAGCGGTCCATCCAGGGCCTGTCCGGCGCCGTGGCGGCCGAAGCGGTACCGGCAAGGCCGATGGCGACGGCGAGGGCGGTGGGGCGCAGGATGGAAGGCATGGTCGCGGCTCGATCGGGAAAAGCAGAACCTTGGCGCCGTAACGTTTTTATCGCAACCCTCGAGACGGTGAAGGGTTACCCTCGACGCTTGCCGGGGAGCGTTTCCGCCCCCATCCAAGTGGTTCAATGAATTCACAAAAGTCGATGCCGCTCGCCGCCTTCCATCCCGCCGTGGCCGCCTGGTTCGAGGCCACGTTCCCCGCGCCCACCGAGGCGCAGGTGGCGGCGTGGCCCGCCATCCGCTCGGGACGCGATACGTTGGTGGCCGCGCCGACCGGCTCGGGCAAGACGCTCACCGCCTTCCTGTCCGCGATCGATGCGCTGGTCCGCGAGGGCGTGCGCGACGGTGGGCTTCCCGACCGCACCACCGTGCTCTACGTCTCGCCGTTGAAGGCGCTGTCCAACGACATCCGCATCAACCTCGAGGCGCCCCTGGCCGGCATCCGCGACGAACTGCGCAGGCAGGGCCTGCCCGACGTGGAGATCCGCACCGCCGTGCGCACGGGCGACACGCCCGCGTCCGATCGCGAGCGCATGCGCAAGCGGCCGCCGCACATCCTCGTGACCACGCCCGAATCGCTCTACGTGCTGCTCGGTTCCGCGTCCGGCCGCGCCATGCTCGGCCACGTGCGCGAGGTGATCGTCGACGAGATCCACGCCGTGGCGTCGAGCAAGCGCGGCAGCCACCTCGCGGTGTCGCTCGAACGGCTGGCATCGCTCGCGCCGCGGCGCATCGTACGCATCGGCCTGTCGGCCACGCAGAAGCCCATCGCGAAAGTGGCCGCCTTCCTCACCGGTCGCGAAAGCGCCGACTGCGCGATCGTCGACATCGGCCACGCGCGCCAACGCGACCTCGCGCTCGAGGTGCCGCCCGTGCCGCTGGAAGCGGTGATGTCCAACGACATGTGGGAGCTGGTCTACAACCGCCTCGCCAACCTCGTGGAGCAGCACCGCACCACGCTGGTGTTCGTGAACACGCGGCGCATGGCCGAGCGCGTGGCGCGCCACCTCGCCGACCGCCTCGGCAACGACGCCGTCACCTCGCACCATGGCAGCCTGTCGCGCGAGCAGCGTCTCGACGCGGAGCAACGACTCAAGCACGGCAAGCTGCGCGCACTCGTCGCCACCGCCTCGCTCGAACTGGGCATCGACATCGGCGACGTCGACCTCGTCTGCCAGATCGCCTCGCCCCGCTCCATCGCCGCCTTCCTGCAACGCGCGGGCCGCGCGGGCCACGCCGTGGGCGGCACGCCGAAGGCACGCCTGTTTCCCACCTCGCGCGACGACCTCGTCGAATGCGCGGCCCTGCTCGATTGCGTGCGTCGCGGCGAACTCGACACCCTGATCATTCCGGACGAACCGCTCGACGTGCTCTCGCAGCAGATCGTGGCCGAAGTCTCCTGCCAGGAATGGGACGAAGACGCGCTGTTCGATACGTTCCGTCGCGCGTGGCCCTACCGCGACCTCAAGCGCGACACCTTCGACGAGACCGTCCGCATGCTGGCCGACGGTTTCACCACGCGCGTGGGACCGCGCGGTGCGTACATCCACCGCGACGCGGTGAACCGCCGTCTGCGCGAGCGTCGCGGCGCGCGGCTCGCGGCGGTCACCTCCGGCGGCACCATCCCCGAAACCGGCGACTACGCCGTGCTGCTCGAACCCCAATCGGTCACGGTCGGCACGGTGAACGAGGATTTCGCCGTCGAGAGCAACGCCGGCGACATCTTCCAGCTCGGCAACCGCTCGTATCGCATCATCCGCGTGGAAACCAACCGCGTGCGCGTGGAAGACGCCCAGGGCCAGCCGCCGAACATTCCGTTCTGGCTGGGCGAGGCGCCCGGCCGCACCGACGAACTCTCCGAAGGCGTGTCGCGCCTGCGCCAGCATATCGATGCCTGCCTGGAAAAGGGTGGACGGGACGCCGCGCTCGCCTGGGCGACGGGCGAACTGTCGCTGTCGAAGGCCGCGGCGGAGCAGATCGTCGATTACCTCTTGCGTGCCCGCGCGGCGCTCGGCGCCTTGCCCACCCGCGACACCGTGGTGTTCGAGCGCTTCTTCGACGAATCCGGCGGCAGCCAGCTGATCATCCACACCCCCTTCGGCAGCCGCATCAACAAGGCCTGGGGACTGGCGCTGCGCAAGCGTTTCTGCCGCAAGTTCAACTTCGAACTCCAGGCCGCGGCCACCGAAGACGCCATCGTGCTGTCGCTCTCCACCAGCCACAGTTTTCCGCTGGAGGACGCGGGGCGTTACCTCAACTCGAACACCGCCGAGCACGTGCTCGTGCAGGCGCTGCTCGACGCGCCGCTGTTCGGCGTGCGCTGGCGCTGGAACGCCACCACCTCGCTCGCTTTGCCGCGCTTCACCGGCGGACGGAAGGTCGCCCCGCAGTTGCAGCGCATGAAGGGCGAAGACCTGCTCGCCACGGTCTTCCCCGACCAGGTGGCCTGCGCGGAAAATCTCGTCGGCGAACGCGAGGTACCCGACCATCCGCTGGTCAACCAGACCCTGCGCGACTGCCTGCACGAGGCGATGGATGTCGACGGCCTGCTCGCCTTGCTGCGGCGCATGGAATCGGGCGACATCCGCGTGGTGGCGCGCGATCTCGCCACGCCGTCGCCGCTGGCCGCCGAAATCCTCAACGCCTCGCCGTATGCCTTCCTCGACGATGCGCCGCTGGAAGAGCGGCGCACGCAGGCCGTGCAGTCGCGGCGCTGGAACGACGCGGAAACCGCCGACGACCTCGGCCGCCTCGACGCCGAGGCCATCGACGCGGTGCGCGTGGAGGCGTGGCCCGACGCGCGCAACGTCGACGAGATGCACGAGGCGCTGATGCTGCTCGGTGCGGTCACGCCCGGCGAAGCGCGCGACAACGCAGGCTGGGCGACGCTGCTCGGTGCGCTCGCCAAGGATGCCCGCGCCACCTTGCTCACCCACGCGGGTACCGCGCTGTGGGTCGCCGCCGAACGCCTGCCCGCCTGGCAGGCCATCCACGACGGCCCGTCGATGCAGCCGGCCATCGCGGCACCCGCCGAATACGCCGCGCAGGCGTGGACGCGCGAAAGCGCGCTGGTGGACGTGGTGCGCGGCCGACTCGGCGGCCTGGGCCCGGTGCCGGCCCAGGCGCTGGTCGACTCGCTCGGCGTCGATTCGCTCGACATCGAACTCGCGCTGGTGGCGCTGGAGGCCGAGGGTTACGTGATGCGCGGCCCGTTCACGCCCGGCACCACCGAGGTGGAATGGTGCGAGCGCCATCTTCTCGCACGTATCCACCGTTACACCATCGGCCGGTTGCGTCGCGAGATCGAACCGGTGGCGCCGCGCGATTTCCTCCGCTTCCTGCTGGACTGGCAGCACGTCACGCGCGGCACGCAGGTGTCCGGGCCCGACGCGCTCGCCGGCGTGATCGCCCAACTCGAAGGATTCGAGGCGGCGGCGGGCGCGTGGGAATCGGAACTGCTCCCTTCGCGCGTGTCGGACTACGGCATCGGCTGGCTCGACGATCTCTGCCGCGCGGGCCGCGTCGTCTGGAGCCGCCTGCGACCGGGCACGGGTACGGGTGGCCCGGTGCGGGCCACGCCCATCGTGTTGTTGCCGCGCAGGCAGTTGCCCGTGTGGTCGTCGGTGGCGCCGGCCGCTTCCGACGAGGTGAAGCTGTCGTCGCGTGCCCAGGCGGTGGCCGACACGCTGCGCGACGAAGGCGCGCTGTTCTTCGACGAACTGGCGACCGCCACGCGTCTGCTGCGCACCGAACTGGAAGACGCGCTCGGCGAGCTCGTCGCCGCCGGCCGCGCCACGGCCGACAGCTTCGCGGGATTGCGCGCCCTGTTGTTGCCTGCGTCCAAGCGTGGCAACGGTCGGCACCGTCGCACGCAACGCCACATGCTCAACGGCATCGAGGACGCGGGCCGCTGGTCGCTCGCCCGCCGGCCACGTGAAGACCGCAACGACGCCGATGCGCTGGAACACGTCGCACGCACGCTGCTGCGCCGTTACGGCGTGGTGAGCTGGCGCATCCTCGAGCGCGAGGCCGCCTGGCTACCCGCGTGGCGCGACCTGCGTCGCGTGTATCACCGCCTGGAGGCGCGCGGCGAGATCCGCGGCGGGCGTTTCGTCGACGGCCTGGTCGGCGAGCAGTTCGCCCTGCCCGAAGCGCTCGCGGCGCTTCGGCAGATCCGTCATCGCGAGCACGACGGCGAGATCGTCTGCATCACGGGCACCGATCCGCTCAACCTCGTCGGCAGCATCGTGGTCGGCTCGAAGGTACCGGCCACGATCGGCACGCGCATCGCCATCCGCGACGGCATGCCGCTGGGCGCGATGGTGGCGGGAAAGTTCGTGACGATGATGGCGCTGGACGCGGAGGAGGAGAGGGCGGTGCTGGGGGCACTGCAGCGTCGGGCGGATATGCGGACGCCGGTTTACCGATAGCGTCCTGCGTCGTCGCTTCGTCTGCTTTCGCCGATACGATCGGCTCCCACCCTTCGGTAGGCATCTCGTCGAAATCATGCCATCGATGGGCCCACTCCTTCGGGCAGCCATCTCGTCGAGACCTTGCTACCGAAGGGGGAGGAGCCGATTCGCCGATACGATCGGCTCCCACCCTTCGGTAGGCATCTCGTCGAAATCATGCCGCCGATGGGCCCACTCCTTCGGGCAGCCATCTCGTCGAGACCTTGCTACCGAAGGGGGAGGAGCCGATTCGCCGATACGATCGGCTCCCACCCTTCGGTAGGCATCTCGTCGAAATCATGCCATCGATGGGCCCACTCCTTCGGGCAACCATCTCGTCGAGACCTTGCTACCGAAGGGGGGGAGGAGCCGATTCGCCGATACGATCGGCTCCCACCCTTCGGTAGGCATCTCGTCGAAATCATGCCGCCGATGGGCCCACTCCTTCGGGCAGCCATCTCGTCGAGGCCTTGCTACCGAAGGGGGGAGGAGCCGATTCGCCGATACGATCGGCTCCCACCCTTCGGTAGGCATCTCGTCGAAATCATGCCACCGATGGGCCCACTCCTTCGGGCAGCCATCTCGTCGAGACCTTGCTACCGAAGGGGGGAGGAGCCGATTCGCCGATACGATCGGCTCCCACCCTTCGGTAGGCATCTCGTCGAAATCATGCCATCGATGGGCCCACTCCTTCGGGCAGCCATCTCGTCGAGACCTTGCTACCGAAGGGGGGAGGAGCCGATTCGCCGATACGATCGGCTCCCACCCTTCGGTAGGCATCTCGTCGAAATCATGCCGCCGATGGGCCCACTCCTTCGGGCAGCCATCTCGTCGAGGCCTTGCTACCGAAGGGGTGGGAGCCGATCGTATCGGCGAATCGGGCCACCTCAGCGCAACTGGATATCCGCGATCACCCACATCTTCGGCCCCGGCTTGCCGGTGATCACGAAGCACAGGTCGTGCGTGCCCTCGCGCTTGGGCAACACGCCCTGCAACGTGGCACGCCCGTCCTTGGCCTTGGACAGGTCGATGGTGCTCAGCTTGGGGCCGTCGCAGGTGTCCTGGTGGATCTCGATCTCGCCCGCGCGCGAACGCGACTTGCGCGACACGACGTTCTTGGCGGCCTTCCACAGCGCGTAGTTGTAGGGGAGGCGATCGACGCTGATCGTCGCGCCGTAGCGGCCGTCCAGCGGCACGCTCTTCCAGATCCAGCAGGTGTTCATGATGTCGGCCTTGTAGATCGGCCGCACGCCGTCGACCATCTCCGGCGCCTCGATGCGCAACGGAAGATCGTCGGTGCAGGTATCCAGTTGCACGCTCGTGCGATGCAGCAGCGACTTCGCGTCGATCGCTTCCTCGCGCACGCCGGCCAGCCCGAAGCCGCCTTCGAACGTATTGGCCTTGACGGTAGTGGGCAGGCTCACGTCGAACGGGGCGGTATAGGCCTCCGATTGCGGCGTCGGCGTGGTCCCGTCGGTGGTGTAACGCACCGTGCCGTAGCCGGTCTGGCTGGACAGCGTGACGCGCGCGCCGTCCTTGCCCGCGGGAGCCACGGAGATCGCGACGGCGAAAGCGCTGTCGGCGGGGATGATCCCGGCCGAGCGATAGCGCGCCATCTGCACGGGCAGGCGCGCAAGGAAGCCGTTCCAGTCGGCGCGCGACGACCAGGTGCGCTCGGCGAAAGCGGCCATGCGCGGGAACGTCGCATGCTGGATGCGGTACCAGTCGTGCATGTGCTCGGTGAACAGCGTCGCCTCGGCGCCCAGCACGTGCTCGGCCTTGTCGGCGCCGATCCCCGGCACCATGGGGTCGAAGTCGTAGAGCGTCTTCAGCGTCTCGTCCGAGGGACGGCCCGGCGGCTCGTCGGGAAGGCTGGACTGCACGCGGTCGAGATACAGGACGGGCGAGGGCGCCAGCACCACGTCGTGGCCGGCGTTGGCGGCCTTGATCGCGCCCTCGGTACCGCGCCAGGACATCACCGTGGCGCTCGCCGGCACCTTTCCGTCGAGGATCTCGTCCCAGCCGATCAGGCGACGGCCATGCTTGTCGAGGTAATCGCCGATGCGGGCGATGAACCAGCCCTGCATTTTTTCCTCGTCGTCGATGCCCAGCGTCTTCATGCGCGCCTGCACCGCCTTGGAGCGCTCCCATTCGTCCTTCGCGGCCTCGTCGCCGCCGACGTGGATGTACGAGGAGGGGAAGATCTCCATCACCTCGTCGAGCACGTCCTGGAGGAACACGAACGTGGCGTCGTCGGTGTTGAACAGGGCCGTGTTGACGCCCCAGTCGGACGACACCTTCTTGGGTTTGCCCGTGCCGTACTGCGGATAGGCGGCCACGGCGGCCTGCGCATGCCCCGGCATCTCGATCTCGGGCACCACGGTGATGTGCCGCTCGGCGGCATAGGCCACGATCTGCTTCGCGTCGTCCTTGGTGTAGAAGCCGCAGTAGCTGTCGCCGCCGGCCGTGTCCGATCCCACCGCCTTGCGGCACGAACCCACCTCGGTGAGCTTGGGATACTTGTCGATCTTCAGGCGCCAGCCCTGGTCGTCGGTGAGATGCCAGTGGAAGGTGTTGAGCTTGTGCATCGCCATCTGGTCGATCAGGTGCTCGATGTCGTGCACCGACTGGAAGTGGCGGCTGGAATCGAGCATCAGGCCACGCCAGGCGAAGCGCGGCGCGTCGACGATGTGCACGCCCGGCACGCCGTTCTGCGAAGCGGGATCGGTCAGCAGCTGCCAGTAGGTGACCGCGCCGTAGAACAGGCCGGTCTCGTCGTTGGCGGCGATGCGCACGCCCTTGGCGTCCACGTCGAGCGCGTAGGCCTCGTGGCCCTTGACGGTGGATTGCGTCACCAGCGAGATGCCCCCGCCGGGCTTGCCCTCGACGATGGGCGGTGCGAAACCGCGGGCCAGGCGAATCCAGCCCTGCAACTGTCCGGCCACGCGTTTCGCCGCCGTGTCGCCCGGGGCCACCACGATGGGCGTCTTCGCGTCGATGCGGAAGTGGCCGGGCGTGCGCGTGAGTTGCGCGGGCATGGGAATCAACGAGAGCGGCGTCGTGTCGACGGGGCCACCGGCTTGCTTCGGCGCCTGGGTGGCGCAGGCGGACAGGCCCAGGACGAGGGCGGCGAGGAGGATACGGCGCATCGGGATTCCCTGTGTTTCGAAACCTTGAACGTGAAACGTAAGGGGTGGCTCGTGGATCGTAAAGTGCCTTGGTGACGGTGGGTGTCGCGAAAAGCAGGCGGAAGACGCTGGGTTCCGGCCTTCGCAGGAACGGCATGAGGTTTGCCGAGACGGTTCTTACCCTCCCACGTCGTCCCCGCGAAGGCCGGAATCCAGCGTCTTCTTTCCGTCCGCCGCAAAAAAAACGGGCCCGGAAAGCACATCGCCGGGCCCGAGGGGAATGAAGCTTCGAGGGGTGTCGCGGCCTTCCGTGGCCGCGTATCCATGACGCTCGTCAGAGGTCGAAATGCACCGAGGCCATGTAGCGACGGCCGGTGGTGTACCTGGCGACCGGCAACGACTTGGTGCCGATGTACTGCTTGTATTCCTCGTTGGTCAGGTTCATGCCCGCGAGGGTGAACGAGACCTTGTCGTTGAGCTTGTAACCCAACGTGGCGCCGAGATCGGCGTAGTCCTCGGTGGTGGCCGGCGGCGCACCGGCGACGTAGCCGCCCGCCAGGTACTTGCTGCGCCAGTTGTACGTGATGCGTGCGCTGAAGGCGCCCATTTCGTAGTACGGGCTGAGCGAGTAGGCGTTCTTCGAGTTGTACGGCAGCGCGCCGCCCGCATCGAGGGTGCCCTTGGCATAGGTGTAGTTGGCGGTCACGCCGAAGCCGGTCTCGCCGAACGCCTGCTGGTAGCTGAGGCTGCCGCCCCTGATCTTGCCCGAGCCGACGTTTTCCGGACGGCTCACGTCGTAGGTGCAGAAGCCGTCGGCCGTGCACAGGCCCGCGGCGAGCTGCGAGGCGAACGTTGCCGGATCGGTCGAGGTGGCGGAGTTGAAGTGGCGCTCCTGGACCACGTCCTGGAACACGTAGTCGTCGACCTTCTTGTAGAAGCCGGTGAGGGCCAGGTACGACTGCGGCGCGAAGTACCACTCGGCGGACAGCGAGAAGTTCTTCGACTTGTACGGCTTGATGTTGGCGTTGCCGCCCGCGCCGGTGAGCACGGTGTCGTTGAGGAACAGGTTGTTCACCTGCAGGTTGTAAGGCGCGCGGGCGATCACCTTGGCCGCGGCGAAGCGCAGCACCACGTCCTCGGCGAGATCGTAGGCGACGTTCAACGACGGCAGCCAGTTCTTCGTGGTCTGCGAAGCCTTCACGTACGTACCCGCCGGCGCCGGCAGCACGGGCGCGCCGAGGTAGTTGTAGCCGTAGCCGTCGGTCTTGGTGTCGACGTAGCGGATACCCACGTTGCCGTGGAAATCGCCGCCGGCGAAGTTCGCCTGGGCGTAGGCCGCGTTGGTCTTCTCGATGATCTTGAACGTGCCGTTGAGGAACGTGCCCGGATCCTCGTTGCCGCCGTTGGTGCTGCGCACCCAGGCGTACTGCGCATCCGGGTCGGGCATGATGTGGCTGGCCGCACCGTCCCACAGGCCGACGCCGCTGAGGTTCGTGTAGCCCGAGGTACCCAGGTCGGCGAGCGAGATGGGTGCGTTGGGGCCGTACACGTGGGCGTTCATCGCCTCCTCGTGGCGATTCCAGCGGTAACCCACCTGGATTTCGTTGAAGAAGCTGTCGAAGTTCTTGCTGAAGTCGAGCTGGCCGTACGTATCGCGCGAATGGGCGTCGTAGTCGCCGTAGTTGCCCGGCCAGCCGCCGAGGCCCGGGGCGTCGCCCATGTGCCAGTTGGCCGGATTGCGCGCGGCCGCCGGGCTGTCGAAGTTGAAGCCGTGGTTGATGTCCCAGGTATAGCCGCCGCCGTAGACCGGCTCCATCACCGCCTGGGAGATGTCGTTGTTCACCGCCTTGCTGTAACCGGCCGCGCCGCCGAGGGTCCAGCTGTCGCCGCGATAGGTGGACTTCACGTCGAATGCCGAAGTGCGCACCACCGACTTGCGGATGTTGCTGTCGAAGGTGCCCTGGGCGATGGCCGGGCAGCCCACGTTATCGTTGCCGCAGACGTGGCCGCCGGTGATGACGCCGTTCGGACCCGGGGTGAAGCTGGTGATGTTGCCCAGCGTGCCGGACGAGCCGGTGAACGGGTAGAGCGACTGGTTCCAGTTGTCGAAGTTTTCGCGGATGAACAGCGAGTTGACGTCGATGTCCCAGTTATCGGTCGGTCGGACCTGGAAACCGAGCGTGGCGGTGTCGCGCTTGCGCTTCTGCTGGAAGTACGCCGCATTGACTTCGTCGGGTACCTTGGCATTCGGGTCCAGCGTGCCGTTGGCGATGCCGTCGGCGACGTACGGGCTGGCCGCCCACTTCGATACGGGGCTGTAGCTGAAGATTTCCAGGCCACGGCGATCGATCTTCTCTTCGTAATGCTGCAACGAAGCGATCATGCCGAAGGTGTTGGAGGTGTTCTTCCAGCTGTACAGCACCGAGCCGGACGGACGGCTTCCGTTGCTGGCCTGGTCGTTGTAGTTCAGGCCGAAGCTGCCGCGGATGGTGTTGGCCGGCAGGTCGAGCGGCTGCAGCGTATGCAGCATCACCGTGCCGCCGAGGCTACCCTCGGGCAGGCGCGCTTCGGGCGACTTGAACACTTCCAGGCGACCGATGATTTCCGGCGCGAGCATGGTGAAGTCGAAGCCGCGATTGGGCTGCGCACCGTACTGCCACGGCGTCTGCGAGATCGGCTGGCCGTTGAGGAAGGTGAGGTTGAGGCTGGGATCGGTACCGTCGATCGATACGCGGTCGCCCTGGCCGAACTGGCGATCGATCACGACGCCGGGAATCTGCGTCATGGCCTCGGCCACGTTGGTGTTGGGGAACTTGCCGATGTCCTCGGCGGTGACCGCTTCGACCACCGCGTCGGCGTTGCGCTTGGTGTCGAGCGACTTCTCCAGGCTGGCGCGGATGCCCGTGACCGTCACGCCCTCGAGCTGGGCGGCCTTGGCGGCATCGGCTTTTTCCTGGGCGGTCTGGGTATGGGCGGGCTGCGTCGTGTCCTGCGCGACGGCCGTTCCGGCGATACAACACAATCCGGCGATGATGCTCGCCGTGAGCAGGTTCCTGCGATGCGACATGGTGTCCTCCCCTCAGAGGATGAATGTTTTGCGATCGATGGGGCCTCGCGGCCCCGGCTTCCTAACTTGACGCGTGACGCGTTCCTTTCCCGCTCTTCAATGAGCGGTCGAACCGTGCAGGTAGAGACCGGCGGCACCGATCACACCCAACTGTCCGTGGTCCATCAGACGTACCGGCACTTGCTGTAGAAAGGCGCGCATGACGCCCTTGTTGAAAAACCTGTTGGCGAAGCTGCTGGCGAGCAGGCGGTCGCGTACCTGCGGCAGGATGCCGCCGGCGAGGTACACGCCGCCGCGGGCACCGTAGAGCAGGGCGAGGTCGCCCACGAAACTGCCGAGCAGCCCGCAGAAGACGTCCAGCGCCTCGACCGCGGCGGGATCGCTCCCGTCCAGCGCGGCGCGCGTCACGTCCGAAGGCTCGGCCAGCGTCGCGGTCGTGCCGCGCAGCGTCGAGATGGCCCGGTAGAGATTGACGAGGCCGGGGCCCGAAAGCGCCGCCTCGTACGACACGTAGTCGCGACCGCGGGCGAGTTCGCGAAGGATCGCCATCTCGCGCTCGTTGCCCGGCGCGAGCGAGATCTGTCCCGCCTCGGTGGGCAACACGGTGGCGTGCGGCGAACCCGGCAACAGCACGGCGGAACCCAGTCCGGTGCCCGGCCCCATCACCAGCACCGGGCCCGTCGCCGGGGCGACGCTGGTGGGGATGATAGGCTGGGTTTCGTGGGTCTGCAGGAACTGGCAGGCGTAGGCGACGGCCTCGAAATCGTTGACCACGGCGAGGCCGGCGAGGCCGAGCGCGTCGCGGATGTCACCGATGGAGACAGACCACGGCAGGTTCTCGTTCACCACGGCATCGCCGAGCACGTAACCGGCGGACGCCACGGCGCAATGCTTCACCGCGGCCTGGCCGTCGAGATGCGTCACGAAGTCCTGCAGCACGGCGGTGAGGCTCGGCCAGTCGGCGCAGGCATAGCGTTCGTAGCGCAACACCTCGATGCCGTCGCCGGCACGGCGCACGAGACCGATGCGGGCATGCGTTCCGCCCACGTCGGCGGCGAGGAACGCCTCCGCCTGGGACGCACGCACGATCTCCCGCTGCTTGGCCGATTCGCCCACTCGATGCTCCCCGATGATCGCCCTGACGTCGTCACGGTGAAAGTTCCATGACGGCTCGATTCGAGCGGAGTCTGGAAGCCGGATGACAACGTTGTCAATGGGACAAAAGGACAAGACACGCGAATTTCCGTCATGCGGCGCAATAGCACTCATGCATGTGGTTTCAACGACTTGGGGAAAACGCCCCAGTTAGATCGTGATTATTCGCGGAGGCTCGCCATGCTGCGTTGCACCATCGAAAGTCCGGGAGGCCACGCCCCGTCCATGGGGGAGCAAGCATTCGCATTGACAACGTTGCGCGCACGAGTCAATAAAGGGACAAATCGCCGCGCGCCCGACCGTTCCGGCACGCCACGCACAACCACCGGGGAGCACCCATGTCGTCCACTTCGGCCGCCGTCGACCAGACGCGCCCATCCAGTCTGGTTCCGATGATCATCATCGGCGTCCTCTTCTTCATCTTCGGCTTCGTGACCTGGCTCAACGGCCCGCTGATCACCTTCGTGAAGCTGGCCTTCAACCTGGACGACGTCAACGCCTTCCTCGTGCCGATGGCGTTCTACCTCTCGTACTTCTTCCTCGCCCTGCCTTCGTCGTTCATCCTCAAGAAAACCGGCATGAAGAAAGGCATGGGCTTGGGCCTGTTCGTGATGGCCATCGGCGCGGTGATGTTCGGCCAGTTCGTGACCATGCGCGTGTACCCGGGGGCCCTCGTCGGCCTGTTCGTGATCGGCGCGGGGCTTTCGCTGCTGCAGACGGCATCGAACCCGTATATCTCGATCCTCGGCCCCATCGAGAGCGGGGCGCAGCGCATCGCCTTCATGGGCATCTGCAACAAGCTCGCCGGCGCGGCCGCGCCGTTCGTGTTCAGCGCGGTGGTGATGAGCAACATCCGCACGTTCGGCGACCAGGTGGCCGCCACCACCGACCCGGTGCAGAAGGATGCCCTGCTCGCCGCCTTCGCCGCCAAGGTGCACATGCCGTACATGGTGATGGCCGGCCTGCTGGTGGTGCTGGCGATCTGGGTGGTGCGGTCGTCGCTGCCGGAGATCAAGCCGTCGAGCGACAACTCCGAGCGCGCCATCGGCCACGCGAAAGGCAGCCTCCTGAGCTTTCCGCACCTGTGGCTGGGCGTGCTCTGCCTGTTCGTCTACGTGGGCGTGGAAGTCATGGCGGGCGACGCCATCGGCACCTATGGCCAGGGCTTCGGCATGAACCCCGCCGACACGCAGCACTTCACCTCGTTCACCCTCATCGCAATGCTGGTCGGCTACGTGGCTGGCCTGGTGCTGATTCCCAGGTTCGTCTCCCAGCAGCGTTACCTGGCGTTCTCGGCGATCCTCGGCGTGGCGCTGTCGATCGGCACCTACCTGACCAGCGGCTACGTCTCGGTCGGACTGGTCGCGGCGCTGGGGTTCGCCAACGCCATGATGTGGCCGGCGATCTTCCCGCTGGCCATCAAGGGCCTGGGCCGGCTCACCGAGTTCGGGTCGGCCTTCCTCATCATGGGCATCGCCGGCGGCGCGATCATCCCGGTGATCTTCGCCCACCTGAAGCAGACCCACGATTTCCAGGCCGTGTTCCTCTGCATCATGGTGCCCTGCTACCTCTACATCCTGTACTACGGCGCGGCGGGCCACCGCGTCGGGCAACACGTCAGGGACTGACGCACATATATCTTCGCCAGGAGACGGCCGTCCATTAGGATGGCCGTCTTGCCATAGAGGGTCGTAGATTGCGCAGCCCCACCATCAAGGACGTCGCCGAACGCGCGGGCGTCTCGCTGAAGACGGTATCCCGCGTCATCAACCACGAGCCGTCCGTGCACGCGCGCACCCGCGACAAGGTGCAGCGCGCGATCGAGGCGCTCGACTACCAGCCGGACCAGGCGGCGCGCAGCCTGCGCAGTTCGCGTACCTACGCCCTCGGCCTGGTCTACGACAACCCCAACGCGCACTACGTCATCGCCATGCAGAACGGCGTGCTGTCGGTGTGCCGGGAGCGCGGCTTCGGCCTGCAGATCCATCCCTGCGACTCCTCGGCGCCCCGGCTTGCCGAGCAGCTGGGCGACCTGGTCCGGCGCAACCGGCTGGCCGGCCTGGTGCTGTGCCCGCCGATGTCCGAGCAACCCGCGCTGCTGGCCGCGCTCACCGAGCAGAAGGTGCCCTTCGTGCGGATCATCTCCGCGCGGCAGGATCCGAAGGACGGCTGGCCCTGCGTGTTCGTCGACGACCGCGACGCGGCCTACGCCATCACCGAACACCTCATCCAGCTCGGCCACCATCGCATCGGTTTCCTCTGGGGTGGCAAGGATCACCGCTCGAGCCCCGAGCGTTACCAGGGCTACGAAGACGCGCTGCGCGAATACGGCCTGCCGGTGGACAAGAAGCTCGTGGTGGAAGGCGACTATTCCTTCGACGACGGCTTCCGCGGCGCCCGCAAGCTACTGGCCCTGAAGGAGCCGCCCACCGCGATTTTCGGCTCCAACGACGAGATCGCCGCCGGCGTGCTCGCCGCCGCGCGCTCGGGTGGCGTCGACGTGCCCTGGGAGCTGTCCATCGCCGGTTTCGAGGACAGCCCGTTCTCCAAGCAGTCGTGGCCCGCGCTCACCACCGCCCGGCAGAACACCGAGGAAATCGGGCGCCACGCGGCGCAGCGGCTCATCGCCGAACTCGACCGCGACGAAGGGCACGTGATCGACAACGAGGGTTTCAGCCCCGAGCTCGTGGTCCGCGGCTCGACCGCACCCCGCAGGCTCTGACGCCGGCACCCGGCCGACCGGCCGGGTGAGCGCCACGCTCTCTTAACACCTTATTTGTTAAATTCCCCGGGTTGTCTCCGCCGCGTCGCATGTCGACGCCCCCCGCGGAACATCCTCGCGAGTCTTCCGACCGCGCCAGGCGACGCCTTCGACGCGTTGCGCATCCCTATCCCAGGACGGTCCTTCCGGCCACGCCGGCGCGTGCCCGTCCGTGCGAACAGGAGCACCGATGGGAATGCCGGAATACACCGGGAACGATGCCCACTTCGGTTGGTTCACCCGCCGCCGCGCGAACCTGAAGCCCGACGACCTCACCATCGTCGACGAACCCATGCTGAGGCGAGCCGTCGGCGCCGCTGCGCTGGGCAACGCGATGGAGTGGTTCGACTTCGGGGTGTACGGCTATCTCGCCGTCACGCTCGGCCACGTGTTCTTCCCGGGCAACAGCCCCACGGCGCAGGTGATCGCCACCTTCGCCACCTTTACCGTCGCGTTTCTCGTGCGTCCGCTGGGTGGCCTCGTGTTCGGCCCGCTCGGCGATCGTTTCGGGCGCCAGCGCGTGCTCGCCGCCACGATGATCATGATGGCGCTGGGTACCTTCGCCATCGGCCTCATCCCCTCGTACGAACGCATCGGCCTATGGGCACCCGCGCTGCTGTTGCTCGCCCGCCTGCTGCAGGGCTTCTCCACCGGCGGGGAATACGGCGGCGCCGCGACCTTCATCGCCGAATATTCCACCGACGCGCGACGAGGACAGATGGGGAGCTGGCTGGAGTTCGGCACGCTCGGCGGCTACATCGCCGGCGCGGGCGTGGTGACCGCGCTGACTTCGCTGCTGGATGCGCGCGCCATGCTCGACTGGGGCTGGCGGATCCCCTTCCTCGTCGCCGGTCCGTTGGGACTGCTGGGCCTGTACATGCGGATGAAGCTGGAGGAAACCCCGGCATTCAAGGCGCACGCGGAAGCGATGGAGGGGCAGGGCGACATGCCGAGCGTCGGCCTCCGGGAGCTGGTCGCCGTGCATGGGCCGCAACTGCTCAAGTGCATCGGCCTCGTGCTCGTGTTCAACGTCACCGACTACATGCTGCTCACCTACATGCCGAGCTATCTCACGGTGACGCTGGGTTACGGCGAGGCGAAGGGACTGCTGCTGATCCTCATCGTCATGCTGGTGATGATGCCGCTCAACGTGATCGGCGGACACTTCAGCGACCGGTTCGGACGCAAGCCGATGATCGTCGGTGCCTGCGTGGCGATGTTCGCGCTCGCGATCCCATGCATGCTCCTGTTGGGTACCGGCAGCGACGTGCTCATCTTCGCCGGCCTCATGCTGCTCGGCGTCGCGCTGGTCTGCTTCACGAGCACCATGCCGTCCACGCTGCCCGCGCTGTTCTACACGCCCGTGCGCTACAGCGCGCTATCCATCGCGTTCAATCTGTCGGTGTCGTTGTTCGGCGGTACCACCCCGTTGCTCACCGCCTGGCTGGTGGAGCGCACGGGCGATCCCCTCGTGCCGGCGTACTACCTGATGGCGGCGGCCGTGGTCGGCATGGTGACGATGGCATTCGTCACCGAAACGGCCGGCCTGCCGCTGCGCGGTTCGCCGCCCGCGGTGGCCGATCATGCCGAGGCGCGCGAATGGCTCGAGGGCGACGCGCCGCTCACCGTCGACGCCGAACTCCCTTCACCGGCGAATCAGCAGGCCGCCGTAAACGCGGGATAGTCGATTCCCGTCCAGTGTCCGCACCGGCGTGTCCGCGGACACTCGCGATGCGCCACGCGCCGCCACGTGGCGCGCTTCGCGCCATGGCATGCAACTTGCTCCCGGCCGCTTGACCCGCCTGTCGCGCACGATGCGGCGCGGCACTCCACACAAGCGTGCAAGGACAATCGACGATGGGGACGAAAACCTGGGCAGGCCGGCTCGTGCTGGCCCTCGCGTGGCTGCCGGCCGTCGCGGGCGCGGAAGACCTGCTCGACATCTACCGGCAGGCCGTGGCCAACGATCCCGTGCTGGCCGGCGCGGACGCGCGTCGGCTGGTCGCCGCCGAAGCCGTGCCGCAGGCCCGGTCGGCGTTGCTTCCGCAGCTTTCCGCCGGCCTCCAGCTGCAACAGTTCCATCCCGGTCGCATCTATGCCGACGGCAGCGACCAGGGAACGTCGGGCGACGGCGGGCACAGTCGCGAACGCGACCTCTCGCTGTCGCTCGACCAGACGGTACTCGACCTGTCGAAGTTCTCCCGCGAGCGCGGCGCGCACGACACCGCCGACGCGCAGGAGGAAACCTATCGCGGGGAACTGCAGAACCTCTACGTGCGCGTCGCTTCGGCCTATTTCGCCGCGCTCGTGGCGCAGGACCAGCTCGCCGTCTTCCGGTCGTACGAGGACGCGTACAAGCAGCAGCACGAGCAGGCCTCCGAGTTGTTCAAGGACGGCCTGGCCCCGGCGTCGGACCTCAGCCAGTCCGAAGCCTATTACTTCTACATCCGCTCGCAGCGGGTGTCCGCGGAGGATGCCCTGAAGGACGCGCGCCGCGCCTTGCAGGAAATCACGGGCAAGGAACCCGGCCACCTGAAGACCCTGCGTGACGACCTGCCGATGCAGCCGCCGTCGCCGAACGACGCCAAGGCCTGGGTGGACCAGGCCATGAACATGAACCCGGATCTCCTCGCCGCGAGCCACCTGGTGAGCGCCGACGAGCATTCCATCTCAGCGGCCCGCGCCGGCCACCTGCCGACCCTCGGGCTCTCGGTGGGTTACGACAAGACGGGTGCATGGTCGAGCACGACACGAGGCGGCGCGAGTTACGGCCCGGGCAATACCACGCTGGGCCTCGTGCTTACCGTGCCCATCTTCAGCGGTGGCCTGACCCAGTCGCAGGTTCGCCAGGCGATCCACCAGCGAGACGCCGACCAGGAAGACCTCGAGGCCCTGCGCCGCCGCACCGCGCGCGATGCGTACAACTATTTCAACCTCGTCACCGACGGCATCGGCCAGGTGGAAGACGCGCGCGGATCGGTCGAGGCCGCGAAGAAAACGGTCGAGTCGATGAAGGCCGGTTACGACATCGGCACGCAGAGCCTGACCAACGTGGTGGTGGCCATCGAGATCCTCGCCAACGTGCGCACCCAGTACATCTCGGTGCGCCACCAGTTCATCCTCAACAAGCTGCTGCTCAAGCGTTCGGCGGGCGTGGCGTCGCTGGACGACATCCAGGACATCAACCGCCTGCTCGAATGAACACCCGTCCCATCCCGGAGCGCCCCATGCTTTCCTATTACCTGCGGCTGGCCCTGGGCAGCCTGCGGCGGAACAAGACCGTCACCGCGCTCATGATCGCCGCCATCGGACTGGGCATCGGCGCGTGCATGACGATGCTCACCGTGTTGCACGTCATGTCGGCCGATCCCATCCCCGGGTCGAGCGCGATGCTGTTCCATCCCCAGATCGAGCCGCGCGACGCGGAGAGCGCGGGCAAGGACGCCGAACCGCCGGACCAGCTCGCCTGGAGCGACGCCATGAACCTGCTGCGCGAAGGACCGCCCGGCCAGCAGGCGGCGATGAGTGCCGGACGCGTGGTGCTGCACGCACCCGGTGGCGAGCGACGCGCCAGCTTCGTGGACACGCGGTTCACCACGCCCGGCTTCTTTTCCCTGTTCGGCGTGCCGTTCCTGGACGGGCATGGGTGGAGCGACGACGACGAGGAAAAGCGCGCTCGCGTGGTGGTGCTGGGACAAAACCTTGCCGAGCGTCTGTTCGGCGACGCGAAAGAAGCGGTCGGACGCTCCGTTCGCCTGGGTGACGCCGACTTCAGGGTGATCGGCGTGACACGTCGCTGGCAACCCGTTCCGTTGTTCTACGACATCGGCCGCGGCGCCTACGCCCAGACCGAGGACATCTTCATGCCGCTTCATACGGCGGTGGACCTGCACGTTCGCAGTGCCGGCTCCGTCATCTGCTGGGGCGACAACGCGACGCTCGACCGCGAGTCGATGGCGACGTCGAACGAATGCGTATGGCTGCAACTCTGGGTGCGGCTGGACACGCCGGCGCAGGTGGGGGCCTACCGGCACTTCCTCGTGAACTATTCGCGGGAACAGAAGGCACTGGGGCGCTTCGCCCTCGAGCCGAACGTTCGCCTTCGCAACGTCACCGAATGGCTCGAATACAACCGCGTGGTGCCCGGCGGCGTGCAACTGCAGGCGCTGCTCGCCCTGGGCTTCCTGCTGGTATGCATGGTCAACACGGTGGCGTTGATGCTGGTGAAGTTCACCCGCCGCTCCGCCGAACTCAGCGTGCGCCGCGCCATGGGCGCGCGCAAGCTCGACGTCTTCATGCAATTGCTCGTCGAGGCCGCGATCGTCGGCGTCAGCGGCGGTGCGATCGGGCTCGCGCTGGCCCATGCCGGCCTGTGGATCGTCCGCCAGCAGCCCAGCGACTATGCCTCGTTCGCCCGCATGGACGTCCCGATGCTGCTGTCCTCGGTGGCGCTCGCCGTGGCCGCTTCGCTTGCCGCCGCCGTCTTTCCGGCCTGGCGCACCTGCCGGCTACCGCCGGCCCTCGCCATCAAGATCCAGTGACCCGCATGCATCCGATCATCAAAGCCCTCAAGCATCACAAGACGGCCGCCGTCCTGTTGACCCTGGAGATCGCGCTCACGCTGGCGATCGTCGCCAACGCGCTGCTCGTCATCGGCGACCGGTTGGGAAGCATGACGGTCACGACCGGCCTCCCGGACGCCGAACTGGTGTCGGCAAAGGTCTCGGGAACCGATCCGGGCATCTCCGCGTCCGAGTGGGAAGCGCGCACGCGCGCCGACCTGGCGGCCCTGCGCGGCATCCCCGGCGTGGAAAGCGTGGCCAACGTCAATTCCGTGCCGTTGAGCCCCACGGGCTACACGCAGCTCTGCCTCTATCTCAAACCGGGCTCCACGGACCACCTCTGCGGCGTGGCCCTCTACGCGGGCAGCCCGGGATACTTCGCGACCTTGGGGTTGCGTGTCCTCCAGGGCCGGAACTTCACCGAGGGCGACCACGTACGCTTCGACCTGTTCGCGGTCGATCCCGGCGCACCGCCGCCGGTGATCGTGTCGCGCTCGATGGCCGATCGGCTGTGGCCGGGCGAAAACCCGCTGGGCAAACCGGTGTATTTCGACAAGGACGGCATCCGCGTCAGCCGCGTCGTCGGCGTGAGCGGACACCTGCTCAATCCCGTGCTCGCGGGCGACCCGGCAAAGGACGACCTGAACCTGCTCATGCCCGTCCTCGACGTCCACGACGGACGCTTCGTGTTGCGCGTGCGGCCCGGCATGGCCGATCGCGTCGCCGCCATGCTGCCGCGCGTACTCGCCGCCAGCGACGATCGCCTGGTGATCAACAAGGTACAACCGCTCGCGGAAACCGTTCACGACTATTTCCGCGACGACCGCGCACTGGTGTGGCTGCTGCTCGGCGTGATCGCCAGCCTTCTGGCCCTCACCGGTTTCGGCATCTTCGGCCTCACCGGGTTCTGGGTGCAGGAACGCGTGCGCGTGATCGGCATCCGTCGCGCCCTGGGCGCCACGCGGACGGACATCCGCACCTATTTCCAGATGGAAAACCTGGCCATCGTGACGGGAGGTGCGGCGTTGGGCGCGATCATGGCGTGGTCGCTCAACCTGTGGCTGATGCTCCGCTACGAACTGCCCAGGCTGCCCCTCCTGCCCGTGGCCGGGGGCGTGCTGCTGGTCTACGCGATCGGCCAGCTCGCGGTGCTGCAACCGTCGCTGAGGGCCTGCCGCGTTCCGCCGCAGGCGGCGGTGCGCCAGGCCTGACCGGTGGTCAGGCCATGACGGCGATGGCGGCTACCGCCAGTCCGATGCCCAGCCAGTTCATCGGCGAAAGCCTCTCGCGAAACCCGACCGCCCCCGCCAGCGTGCCCAGCGCCACCACGCCGACATTCATCGAGGCGAAAACGAGCGAAGGCGAGTCGGGCAAGGCCACATGGCCTTTCACGTAGAACAGGATATTCGCGAAGTTGAAGGCCCCCAGCAGCACGCCGAAAGCGAGGTTGCGCCAGGCGAGCGACGCCTTGCCGGTACCCGCGCGAACGAATACGGCGATCCAGCACGGCACGAGGGCGATCAGGAAGGAGGCGAGCAAGGCGCTGGCGAAGCCTGCACCGGCCTGGGCCACGAGCTTGAAGCAGATGTCGATGGCGCCGAAACCGGCGAATACGAGCAGCGGCGCCCACCAGCCGCCCTTTTCCGCCGAGCCCTTTCGCCAGAGTACGCAGAACACGGCCACGAGAGCGATGGCGATGCCGAGCGCCTTGTGCGCGGTGATCGTATCGCCGAGGAAAACGAACGCCGCGAACAGGGAAACGAACAGCGAGAGCCGCTGCGCGACGTCCGTGCGCACGATGCCCGCCGTTCGCACCGAATGGGCGAGCACGACGAAGATCGCGGGCAGGAAGATGCCCAGCGCGATCAACGGCGGCCAGGTGGCCGGGGCGTCGATGGCCGCCTGCGGCGTGGCGCCGAGCAGCCACCAGGCCATCAGCGAGGCCACGACGTAGTTCGTGGCCACGGCCTGCACGATGTCGATGTTCGCGCGACGGGCGAGCTTGAGCAGGACGGAGACGGCGACGCTGAAGGCGACGGCGAGGAGGATGTAGATCATGGGGCGAAGGATCGCATGAAGTCCGCGGGAAGACGCTGGGCTCCTGCCTTCGCAGGAGCGACGTGAGGTTATCCCGGACGGCAAGGCGACGGGGGAATACGCCACGTCGCCCCTGCGAAGGCAGGGGCCCAGTGTCTTTCGGTACCCCTCAGCGCGTGAGCGAGGCCGCTTCCCGCGCCAATGCCTCGATCCCGGCGAAATCCCCCGCCGCCAGCTTGTCGGCCGGGGTCAGCCACGAGCCACCCACGCAGGCCACGTTCGGCAGCGCGAGAAACTCCGGTGCATTGGCGAGCGTGATGCCGCCGGTGGGGCAGAAGCGGATCTGCGGCAACGGCGACGCCCAGGCGCCGACCAGCTTCGGGCCGCCCGCCGGCACGGCCGGAAAGAATTTCTGGAAGCGATAGCCGCGCTCGAGCAGTTCCATCGCCTCGCTCGAGGTGGCCGCACCCGGCAGCAGCGGCAATTCGGAATCGTCGGCCGCGTCGAGCAGCCTCGGGCTGCTGCCCGGCGAGACGGCGAACTTCGCACCGGCCTTCCACGCCGCGTCGAGATCCTTCGCCGTGAGCACGGTGCCCACGCCGACGAACGCGCCTTCCACCTCGGCCGCGATCGCGCGCACCGCGTCGAGCGCGGCGGCGGTGCGCAGCGTCACCTCGATGGCCGGAACGCCGCCGGCGACCAGCGCGCGCGCCATGCCGACGGCTTTCGAGGCATCGTCGATGATCACCACGGGAACCACCGGTGCCAGACGCAGGGTCGATTCGACGCGTTGCTGTTTCGCTTCGTTGCTCATCTCTACTCCGGGGGAATCAGAAAACGCCCGCGCCCAGGTCGGCCGCGACGGCCGACTGGCGGAACATGGCGAAGAGTTCGCGGCCCATGCCGGTGTGGTGCACCGAGAGGTCCACGTCGTCGGGAACGCGAGCGTTCCATTCGTCGGCGTCGACCAGCACCTCGATGCTGCCGCTCACGGCATCCAGGCGAACGAGGTCGCCCGTGCGGATGCGCGCGATGGGGCCGCCGGCTTCCGCTTCGGGCGTGACATGGATGGCGGCGGGCACGCGGCCCGACGCGCCGGACATGCGGCCGTCGGTGAGCAGGGCCACGCGGTGACCGCGATCCTGCAGCAGGCTGAGCGTGGGCGTGAGCTTGTGCAATTCGGGCATGCCGCGCGCGCGCGGCCCCTGGAAACGCACCACCGCGACGAAGTCGCGATCCAGCTCGCCGCGATCGAAGGCGGCCTTCACGTCGTCCTGTTCGTCGAACACGATGGCGGGAGCCTCGATCACCATGCGGTCTTCGGGTACCGAGGAGATCTTGATGACGCCACGGCCGACGTTGCCCTTGAGCATGCGCAGGCCGCCGTCATGGCGGAACGGTTCGGCGATGGTGCGCAGCACGCCGCGGTTGCCGCTTTCCTTGGACACCGGCTTCCACACCAGCTTGCCTTCCTCGAGCATCGGCGCCTTGCGGTACGCGCCCAGGCCGCGGCCCATGATCGTGTGCACGTCGTCGTGCAGCAGGCCCGCATCGAGCAGCTGATCGATGAGGAAGCCCATGCCGCCGGCCTCGTGGAAGTGGTTCACGTCGGCGTAGCCGTTGGGATATACGCGGGCCAGCAGCGGCACCACCGACGAGAGCGCGTCGAAGTCGTCCCAGCGCAGGTCGATGCCGGCCGCGCGGGCGATGGCGACCAGGTGCAGCAGGTGGTTGGTGGAGCCGCCCGTGGCGTGCAGGCCGACCACGCCGTTGACCACGGCGCGCTCGTCGATGATCCGGCCCAGCGGCAGGTAATGCTCGCCCATCCAGTCGGTGGCGAGCACGCGCTCCACGGTGGCGGCGGTCAGCGCGTCGCGCAGCGGCGTATCCGGCGCCTCGAAGCTCGCACCCGGCAGGTGCACGCCCATGATCTCCATGAGCATCTGGTTGGAGTTGGCCGTGCCGTAGAAGGTGCAGGTGCCCGCGCCGTGGTACGAGCGCGCCTCGGCCTCGAGCAGTTCGGCGCGCGTGGCCTTGCCGGCGGCGAAGGCCTGGCGCACCTTCGACTTCTCTTCGTTCGGGATGCCGGAGGGCATCGGCCCCGAGGGAACGAAGGCGCTGGCGAGATGGCCGAACGACAAGGCGCCTATCATCATGCCCGGCACGATCTTGTCGCAGATGCCGAGGTAGAGCGCGCCTTCGTACATGTCGTGCGACAGCGACACGGCGGTGGCCATGGCGATGAGGTCGCGCGAGAACAGCGACAGCTCCATGCCCGGGCGACCCTGCGTGACGCCGTCGCACATCGCGGGCACGCCGCCCGCCACCTGCGCGGTGGCGCCGAGCGAACGCGCGACGCCGCGGATCAGCTCCGGATAGCGCTCATAGGGCTGGTGCGCCGAGAGCATGTCGTTGTACGACGTGACGATGGCGAGGTTGGCCGCATGGCCGTGGCGCAGCGCATGCTTGTCGTTCTCGGCGCAGGCGGCGAAGCCGTGGGCGAGATTGCCGCACGAGAGATGATGCCGCTTGGCGCCCTTGCCGCGCGCCGCGTCGATCTTGGCGAGGTAGGCGGTGCGCGACGCGTGGCTGCGTTCGACGATGCGCTGGGTGACTTCGGCGAGGACGGGATGGATGGTCATGGCGCCCAGTACACGTCGAGCGCGACACGCGCGTGGGTGAGCACCGAACGGATCGGGAAGTCCTCGCCGGCTTCGGCCTTGGCGAGCACGTCCTTCTTGTCGGCTCCTTCGATGTGCAGGAAGAGCGCACGCGTGTCGAGCACCTTCGGCAGCGTGAGGGTGATGCGCGGTTCGCCCGCGCCTTCGGCGCGCATCGACAGCACGGTTTGCGTGCCGTTCGGATCGGTCGCTTCGGCAAGGTGGTCGCCGCCGGGGAAGAACGACGCCGTATGGCCGTCGCCACCCATGCCGAGGATCACCACGTCGAACGGCAGGCCAAGCGCGTCGATGCGTTGGCCCACATCGGCTAGCGCCGCGTCGACGTCGTCCTTGTGCGCGCCGTCGAACAGCGGCAGGAAGGTGGCCGTGCGCGCTTCGTGATGCAGCAGGTGCTCGGCGACGAGACGCGCGTTGGAACGATCGCTGTCGGTGTCCACCCAGCGCTCGTCGACGAGCGTGACGGTGACCTTCGACCAATCGATCTCCTGCTCGGCGAGCACGGCGAACATCGTCTTCGGCGTGCTGCCGCCGGACACGGCGAGCGTGGCCTTGCCGCGCGCCCGGATGCCGGCATCGAGCTTCGCGGCGACGTCGCGGGCGAGCCGGTCGGCGAGCGTCAGCTTGTCGGCGAATTCATGGCGTTGGATGGTGGCGTTCATGCGGACTCCTCGGCCCAGGTACGGCCGTCGCGTTCGATGAGCGCCACGGCGGCGCTCGGGCCCCAGGTACCGGCGGTATACGGCTTAGGCGTATCGCCGCCGGCCTCCCATGCATCGAGGATCGGGCCCGCCCAGTTCCATGCGGCCTCGACCTCGTCGCGGCGCATGAACAGGGTGGGATTGCCGCGCACGACGTCGAGGATCAACCGCTCGTACGCATCGGGCTGCTGCACGCCGAACGCCGTCGCGAAGCTCATGTCCAGCGGCACGTGACGCAGGCGCAGGCCGCCCGGACCGGGGTGCTTGATGGTCAGCCACAGCTTCACGCCTTCATCCGGCTGCAGGCGCAGCGTGAGGCGGTTGGGCAGCAGCGGGCCGCTGGTGGGGTCGAAGATCGAATGCGGCAACGCGCGGAACGTCACCACGATCTCCGACACGCGGCTGGGAAGCCGCTTGCCGGTGCGCAGGTAGAACGGCACGCCCGCCCATCGCCAGTTGCCGATCTCCGCCTTGAGGGCGACGAAGGTTTCGGTCCGGGACTGGTCGCTGCCCAGTTCGTCGAGGTAGCCCGGCACGCCCTGGCCTTCGGCTGCGCCGGCGCGGTACTGGCCACGCACGGTGAGCTGCGCCGCGTTGGCGCCGTCGATGGGACGCAGCGAGCGCAGCACCTTGAGCTTTTCGTCGCGCACGGCGTCGGGCGCCAGCGACGACGGCGGTTCCATGGCGAGCATGCACAGCAGCTGCAGGATGTGGTTCTGCACCATGTCGCGCAGCGCGCCGGCACGGTCGTAGTAGCCCGCGCGATGGCCCACGCCCACGGTTTCGGCCACGGTGATCTGCACATGGTCGATGTGCTGGGCGTTCCAGAGCGGTTCGAACAGCGCGTTGCCGAAGCGCAGCGCCAGCAGGTTCTGCACCGTTTCCTTGCCCAGGTAATGGTCGATGCGGTAGGTCTGCGATTCGGTGAACACCTCGGCCACCGCGTCGTTGATGGCGTTGGCGCTGGCCAGGTCGCGGCCGATGGGCTTTTCGAGCACCACGCGCGAACCCTCGCCGTTGAGGCCGAGCGAGCCCAGGCGCTGGCAGATGTCGGTGAAGATTTCCGGCGAGGTCGAGAGATAGAACACCCGGATGTGGTCGGGCTTCTCGCCCATCAGCCGGGCGAAGTCGTCCCAGCCGTCGGGCTTGCGGGCGTCGAGCGAGCGGTAGGCGATCATCGCCAGGAACGCCTCGAGCTGCGCGGGGGCCACGTGGGCCACGCCCTTCTCGATCGCGGCGCGCACCTGTTCGCGATAGCCGGCGTCGTCCAGGCCTTCGCGGGCCACGCCGACGATCCGGCTCTTCGCCTGGATCTGGCCGTCCACGAAGCGGTGGTACAGCGCGGGAAGGAGCTTGCGCACGGCCAGGTCGCCAGTGCCGCCGAAGATGACGAGATCGAAGGGTTCGATCAGAGGGAGGGGAGCGCTCACGACAGTCGCCTCAATGGAATCGATGGGTATGCCCAAGGATCGTACCAGTGACATACCAGGGGCTACCAGCCCCGTACCAGTCGCTTGGACTTTATCGGGCCTTTAACGGGCCGCCTACACCCGGAAAACGTTTCCGATGAAATTTAAATCGTGTCAAACGGTCGTTGGGATGGGGGGCACCGGAGCAGCGGTCGCATGGCGCTTGCCCGAGTGGTCGGCTATTGGTATCTTCGCCGGATGGAAAGCGCCCTCGTCGCCGAATACCAACGCCTGCAGCACGATCCGGCCGCCCGGCAACCGCTGGCGTACATGCGCCTGCGCCGGGCCATCCGCAACGTGATCGAAAACGGCGAGGTCCAGGTGGGCCACGCGCTGCCCAGCGAGCGCGACCTGGCCCGGGTGCTGACCTTGTCGCGGGTGACCGTGCGCAAGGCTATCGGCGGCCTGGTGGAAGACGGCCTGCTCACCCAGCGCCACGGCGCGGGCACCTTCGTTTCCGAGCGCATCGTCAAGCCGCTCTCGCGGATGACCAGCTTCACCGAGGATCTGCGGGCCCGCGGGCTCAACCCGCGGTCGGAGTTCTTCGAGCGCGCCATCGGCGAGGTCACCCCGGAAGAGTCCATGGCGATGAACCTCTCGCCGGGCACCCAGGTGGTACGCCTGCATCGGCTGCGCTACGCCGGCGACGAGCCGCTGGCGATCGAGCGCAGCGCGGTGCCGCTCTCCCTGCTCCCCGATCCGCAGCTGGTGGAGGATTCGCTCTACGAAGCCCTCGACAAGCTCGGCAATCGCCCGTTGCGCGCCCTGCAGCGCCTGCGCGCGGTCGTCCTCGGCCCCGCGCAGACGCGCCTGCTGCGCCTTTCGGCCGGCAGCGCCGGCCTCAACATCGAGCGGCGCAGCTTCCTGGAAGACGGACGCATCGTCGAATTCACCTGTTCCTGGTATCGCGGCGATATCTACGATTTCGTCGCCGAACTGCAAAGCGACTGACGGAAGCCCATGTCGATGACCACCTCGCCGCAAGACACCCTGATGTACCGCGAAGCGCACGAGACGGCCGACGTCGTCGAGCGGCAGCTCCAGCTCAACGAAGCCGTGGTGTCCGCGCTGGCCGAGCGCCTGCGCGCGCATCCGCCGCGCATGATCATCACCTGTGCCCGCGGCAGCTCCGACCACGCGGCGATGTACGCCAAGTACGTGTTCGAGACCCAGCTCGGCGTGGTCACCGCGTCGGCCTCGCCGTCGGTCACCTCGATCTACCACGCCGACCAGCACCTGGACGGCGCGCTTTACGTCGCCGTGTCGCAGTCGGGCAAGAGCCCCGACCTGGTCCGCAACGCCGAGGCCGCCAAGAAGGCCGGTGCCTACGTGGTGGCCCTGGTCAACGTGGTGGATTCCCCGCTGGCCGACATCGCCGACGTCGTGGTGCCGTTGCATGCCGGCCCCGAGAAGAGCGTGGCGGCCACCAAGAGCTACCTCGGCGCGCTGTTCGCCATCCTGCACATCGCGGCGCGCTGGAGCGGCAAGGCCGATATCGCCGGCGCGCTCACCGCCCTGCCCGCGCAGTTGCGCGAAAGCTGGAACGCCGACTGGTCCGCGTTGACCGACGGCCTGGTCGATGCGCACAACCTGTTCGTGGTGGGCCGCGGGTTCGGCTTCGCGGGCGCGCTCGAGGCCGCGCTCAAGTTCAAGGAAACCTGCGGGCTGCACGCCGAGGCCTTCAGCGCCGCCGAGGTCAAGCATGGCCCGATGGCGCTCGTCGGTCCCGATTTCCCCGTGCTGTTCTTCGCGCAGAACGACGACACCCTGCCCGGGGTGCTCGACGTGGCCGCCGAATTCCGCAAGCGTGGCGCCCGCGTATGGGTGGCCGCGCCCGGCGCCCGGGGCGAAGACATCCTGCCGCTGGTCGCCACCGCCCCCATCGCGGCGCCGCTGCTCACCGTGCAGAGTTTCTACCGGGCCACCGCAGCGCTCGCGCTCAAGCGCGGCTTCGATCCCGACGTCCCGCCGCACCTGAACAAGGTGACGGAAACGGTCTGACGCGGGCTCCGGCGCAACGATCCATCCTCCAAGGACTTCCCATGACCATCGCCCTCGTCAACGGCCGGGTACTCACCGACAACGGATTCCAGGGCGGCTTCGCCGTGCTGGTGGACGGCGACACGATCACCGGCCTCGCCCTGCACTCCGATCCCCGCGTGCGCGCGGCGGAACGGCACGACCTGGGCGGCCGCACGCTGCTGCCGGGTTTCATCGACTGCCAGGTCAACGGCGGCGGCGGCGTGCTGTTCAACGACGCGCCTACCGTCGGCACCATCCGCACCATCGGCGAAGCGCACGCGAGGTTCGGCACCACCGGGTTCCTGCCGACGCTGATCAGCGACGACGCCGAGGTGATGGCGAAGGCCATCGATGCGGTGAACGACGCCGTGGCGCAGGGCGTGCCGGGCGTGCTCGGCATCCATCTGGAAGGTCCGTTCATCGCGCCCGAGCGCAAGGGCGTGCACGACGCGGCCAAGTTCCGCATCGCCGATGCCGACGACATCGCGATGGTGGCGCGCCGCCATGGCGGCGTCACCCTGCTCACGCTCGCGCCCGAGCGCGCCAACCCCGAGGTACTTCGCCAGTTGATCGACAACGGCGTGATCGTCTGCGCCGGCCACACCGCGGCCAACTACGAGGTCACGCGCGACGCGCTGGCGATGGGCGTGCGCGGCTTCACCCACCTGTTCAACGCGATGACGCCGTTCACCAGCCGCGAACCCGGCGTCGTCGGCGCGGCGCTGGAAGACGCGGCGAGCTGGTGCGGGCTGATCGTCGACGGCCATCACGTGCATCCGGCCGCCCTGCGCGTGGCCATCGCCGCCAAGGCACCGCACAAGATGATGCTGGTCACCGACGCCATGCCGCCGGTCGGCTCGGAAAACCCGAACTTCGTGCTCAAGGGCGAAACCATCACCGCCCGCGACGGCGTCTGCCAGACCGCCGACGGCACGCTGGCCGGTTCGGCGCTGGACATGGCCGGTGCCGTGCGCAACACCGTGAACATGGTCGGCGTCGCGTACGACGAAGCGGCACGCATGGCGTCGACCTATCCGGCCGCGTTCCTCGGCCTCGACGGTACGCACGGGCGCATCGCCGCGGGATGCCGGGCCGACTTCGTGGTGATGGATGACGCCTACGCCGTGGGCGAGACGTGGATCGGCGGCAGGCGGGTGTTCGTCGCCGCCTGACCGCTTCGCTTCACACAAAAAAAGCCGGCGACTCCGCGCCGGCTCGAGTACAGGGGAGATGAGAGAAGGCCGTCCGGATACGCTGCCCGGACGGCCGTGCGGGGGAACTTAAAGCGAGAAGTCGTAGCGCACGCCGAACCGGAAATAACGCGGCGACTGGAACGCGATCGGGCGGCGGTAATCCGGGTTCACCGCCGGCAGTCCGTTGGCGTCGACCGTATCCAGCTCGCCGGTGTCCACCTGGCCCACCACGCGCTGCTTGCCCGCCACGTTGAACACGGCGGCGGTGAAAGCCAGCGGCTGCTCGGCCCCGGCCCACATCGGACGGTATTCGGCGTTGAGGTCGAGGCTCCACGTCCACGGCAGGCGGCCACGCGAACCGCGGGGCGCCGGCTGGAAGCCGCACTCGAAATACGACGCGCCGTACTGGATGGCATCGACCGGATCCTGGCCCAGGCAGTTCTTCGGACGGCCGGTGGCCATCGCGACGTTGGCGCCGACCAGCCACTCGGGGCTGGCCTGCCAGTAGCCGTAGGCCTTCAACTGGTGCGTACGGTCGTTCGGCAGCGGGCCGTTCGAGTACTGCATGATTTCCGGCGCATCCCAGTCCTGCGTCACCGACGGGTCGAGCTGGCCGATGTCGGACTTCAGCTGGCCCTCGGAGTTGCCGTAGCTGCGCGAGAACGTGTAATCGACGCGACCGTACCAGTTGTCGGCCAGCTGGTGCTCCAGGTACAGCTCCAGCGAGTAGTACTTGCGCTTGAGGTCGGGGAACGCCACGCCGGCGGGCGAGGTGAAGTCGTCCTTGGTGAGATGGAACGGCACCAGCGTGCCGTTGCCGTCCACGTCGACGTTGAACGTATTCGACTCGCCGGGGTTGAACAGGTAACAGCCGGGGATCGACGCGTTGCTGATGTCGATGCCGTTGCGCGCCGCGTACTTCTCGAAGGGGCGGCTGTCGCAGAAGTCGTCGATCGAGCTCCTCAGCTTGCGGTACGTGGCCTTGGCGCCGAAGCTCCAGTTGGCGCCGAGCGCCTTGTCGAAACCGAGGATGTACTCGTCCTGGTAGTAGGCCTTGATGCCGACTGCCGCGATGGTCTTCGGGTTGAGCGGCGTGCCGTCCTCGCCGTTGAGGTACGCGCGCGTGCCGATCTGGACCGGGTCCGCCGGTGCCCCGGTGACGGGATCGATTTGCGTATAGGTGTAGTACTCCGAGTAATACGTGGACGCCGATGCGCCGCGGATGGCCACGTTGGACGGAATCGCCAGGTGATAGCGGCCCGCGTTGGCGTACAGCTTGAACGTGGAATCGCCGAAGACGTCCCAGGTGACGCCCAGGCGCGGGGCGAGCTGGTGGCGCTGCTTGACGTACGTTTCGCCGTCGCCGTTGATGTTCTTGAACTGCTCGTTGCGCAGGCCGATGGACGCCATCCAGCGGTCGGTGATCTGCCACTTGTCTTCGATGAACTGGGCTTCCTGCTCCACCTTCACGTTGGCGCCGGTCTGGAACAGGCGCTTCTGCGCGAAGTAGTCGACGCCCGGCGGCACGACGATGCCGCGGCTGGGGATGTCGCCGGCGGCGGCATAGATCCAGCGATAGCCACCCTCGTAGATGTTGCCCGAGTAGGACTCCAGCGTCTGGTTGTCGACGCCGGCACGCAGGTCGTGGTCGCCCACGTGGTATTCCACGTCGAGGCGCCAGCCCTTGGTCTTGTCCTTCGCGCCGTCGCCGAGCACCGTGCCGTTGACGAGACCGCAGCCGACGATCTTCTCGCCGGCCGGGATGCCTTCGCGGTTGTCCAGGATCCACGGGCAGTTCGGCGAACCGGCGTAGTTGAGGTTGCGCTCGTGGCGGGTGTAGCTGTGGCCGTAGAGCGCGTTGACGGTGAGTTCGTCGGTGAGGTAACCGGTGTACTTGCCGATGTAGACGTCGCCGCCCGGCGCCGAACCCGCGCCCGCGTCGAAGTTCTTCAGGTTGTCGGTGCCCAGGTACTGCGCGCGGCTGCCGGTGGCGTAGTCATACGCATACACGCTGCGCTCGATATTGGACTTGTCGCCGAGGCCGGTGACTTCGAGCAGGTGGTTGTCGGTGATGTTCCAGTCGATCTTGGCCATCCACTTGGTGGCCTTGGATTCCTGGTTGGTGCGCTGCGCGGTGACGCTGTTCGAAGTATTGGTGAGGTTGGAGCGGGTGAAGTCGCCGGCGGCGAACAGGAACAGCTTGTCCTTGATCAGCGGGCCGCTGATGTAACCGGTGTACTGCGTGTCGCCGCTCTTGTTCTCTTCGCGGTACTGGTACAGCTCGCCGTTGGTGCGATAGATGTTCTTCGGGTTCTGGCGCAGGCCCTTGGGCGTGACGTACAGCCCGAAGCCGGCCTTCCATTCGTTGCCGCCGCGCTTGGTCACGATGTTGATCACGCCGCCGGTGGAACGGCCGTACTCGGCGCCGTAGCCGCCGGTGTAGATCTGCTGCTGGTCGATGGCGTCGAACGGCAGGCTGGTGAAGCCCAGGCCGGTGAGCGCATTGGTGACCGCGTAGCCGTTGATGTAGTACTGGTTTTCCGAGGCCGACGAGCCGCCGAACGAGGCCACGTTGCCGTAGCGGGAATCGCCCGACACCACGCCGGGCGCAAGAAGCGCGGCGGCGGTGACGTCGCGCGCCAGCGGGATCTTCTGCAATTGCTGCGAGGTGAGCACGGTGCGCGAGTCGACCGACGAGACGTCGATGGCCGGCAAAGCATTGCCGGTGACCTGCACGCCTTCGAGGGTCTGGGCCGAGGCCGTGGTCGCGGCGGTCGCGCCGGCGAAGGAGACGTCGACGCCGCCGCCGATGTTCACCTGCACGTTGTCGCGGGTTTCCACCGTCTGGCCGCCGCGCTCGAGCGTGACCTTGTAACGGCCGATCGGCAGCGAGGGCACGCGGTAGCGGCCTTCGGCGTCGACGCCGGTGTCGCGGGCGAAGCCGGTATCGAGATTTTCCAGGTGCACCGTGGCGCCCTCCGGCTGCGCGACACGGCCGAAGACCACGCCCGAGGCGTTGGACTGCGCGAAGACGGAACCGCTGGCGAAACAGAGCGCCAGGGCGACACAGAGGGTGGAACGGCGCGGCACGCGGCCGCCGGACTGGATGCGAAGCATGATGTGACCTCCCCGAAGTGAACCGCAAACGAGCCCTTCCACGGCGTGGCCGGACCCAACGTTTCAATCGACGCCGCCACACCCGCCCGGTATCTCTCCGGCTCGCGCGCCCCTGTCAACGCAATATCTTGCGTCCGACAGCATCCCTTTCCGTGTACTCGCAAATGTTTGCGAATGTCAAGCTCTCGTTAGAAATTCGTGACTTGGGCCTCGCCGGGGACTAAAGTGGCGCCCGTTCGGGTGTCCCGACCGGCGTTCGGCCGGCGGGATGAAACGGGAAGCCGGTGCGCCGCTTGGGCGGCAAGGCCGGCACTGCCCCCGCAACGGTAAGCGCAGGGAGGGGAAGCCCTCCTCGGACCGGCCATCGGCCACTGCCCTCGCGGGCGGGAAGGCGCCGGTCACGAGCCACGAGCGGTGGCGACGCGCGAGTCCGGAGACCGGCCCGAGTGGACGCCTCTTCTGAGAAACCTCTCAGGGGAGCGTTTCCTGTTTCGGACGATTCGCGGCGGGCGGATCCGGACAGCCCGGCGGCTTCGTCCGCGTGTGCCGTTCGCCCTCCTCCGCCACGACGTCCATCGCATCGTGATCGAGGAATCCGTTCCATGAAGAAGACCCTGCTCGCGGCGGCCCTGCTGTCGTCGCTTCCCGTCGTCGCCCACGCGGACGAGGCCGACCGGCTCGACCCCGTAGTGGTAACGGCCAACCGCGCGCCCACCCCGGCCGACGAGGTACTCGCCTCGGTCACCGTGATCTCCCGCGAAGACATCGAGCGCATGCAGCCGGTGAGCGTGCAGGATCTCCTCACCGGCTTGCCCGGCGTGGTGATGTCCAACACCGGCGGCATCGGCCAGCAGACCTCGCTGTTCATGCGCGGCACCAACAGCGCGCACACCCTGGTGCTGCTCGACGGCGTGCGGGTGGGCACGGTGGGCGCCGGCCTGCCCGCGTACGAACAGTTGCCCGTCGAGCAGATCGACCGTATCGAGGTGGTGCGAGGCCCCCGCTCGAGCCTCTACGGTTCGGACGCCATCGGCGGCGTGATCCAGATCTTCACCCGCCACGGCGAGGCCGGACAGGCACCGACCCCGACGGTGTCGGTGACCGGCGGAAGCCACGGTTATACGGCGGGCCAGGTCGGCGTCTCCGGCGGTACGCGGCACGGCTGGTACAACGCCAGCCTGGGCGGCCAGTACACCGCCGGCATCAACGCCTGCCGCGTCGGCGCGGGGGACGTCTTCAAGGGCTGCTTCACCAACGAACCCGACCACGATGCCTCGCGTACCTACAATGGCGCGCTCTCGGGTGGCTACCGTTGGGACGACGGCACCGAACTGACCGGCAGCTGGCTGCGCAGCAAGGGCGACATCGAGTACGACGGCGATTTCCAGAACCTCACCCGCCGATCGCAACAGGTGGCCGGCGCGAAGTTGGCGTTCGCCGTCATGAGCGCATGGCGCATGTCGGTCAGCCTGGGCCAGAACCAGGACCGGGCCGACAACTACCTCAACGGCACCGGCAAGATCGTCCTCGACCCGGTCACCTTCGAAACGATCGCGGTCGACCCGGACAAGTACCGCGTCGGCTACCTGTATTCGAAGCGCAACCAGGCCTCCTGGCAGAACGACATCGCCCTCGCCACGGGCCAGACGCTGAGCGCCGGCATCGACTTCCAGCAGGAAAAACTGCGCAGCGATACCGATTACCTCAAGGACAAGCGCAACAATACCGGCGTTTTCGCGCTCTACCAGGGCGTGTTCGGCCCGCACGAGATCCAGCTGTCGGCCCGCCACGACCACAACGAGCAGTTCGGCAACCACGACACCGGATCGGCCGCCTACGGCTTCTCGTTCGGCGAAGGCATGAAGGTCACCGCGTCGTACGGCAGCGCGTTCCACGCGCCCACGTTCAACGACGAGTTCTATCCCTACGGCGCGCCGGTCGACCTCAAGCCGGAGACCTCGCGCACGGCCGAGATCGGCTTGTCGGCCCACCGGGGCGTGTGGAACTGGGCCGTCAACGCCTACCAGACCAAGGTGGACGACCTGATCGGCTACGACGCAAACTTCATCCCGATCAACGTGAGCCAGGCACGCATCCGCGGGCTCGAAGGCCAGGTCGGTGCCGACGTCGACGGCTGGCACCTGCGCGGCTACGCCACGCTCCAGCAGCCGAAGAACCGCGACGACGGTGTCGAACGCGACAACCTGCTGGCCCGGCGCCCCGAGCGCACCGCCCGCGTGGACGTGGACAAGGACGTCGGTCCGTTCACCGTCGGCGGTTCGGTCTACGCGGCCGGATACAGCTACGACGATGCGGCCAACACCGAGCGCCTGGGCGGTTACGCCACCGCCGACCTGCGCGCCACCTGGCACGTGGACCGCGACTGGAGCGTGCAGGGGCGAGTGGCGAACGTGGGCGACAGGCGTTACGAGACCGCTGCCTATTACAACCAGCTCGGTCGGACGTATTACCTCACCGTGCGCTTTTCGCCCTCGCGCTGAATGATCGCGGACAGGGTCCGCTCCCACCCTTCGGCAGGAAGGTAGCTACTGAAGGGTGGGAGCGGACGCTGTCCGCGATGCCAGGCGAAGCGATGCGTCAGAACTGAACAAACACCAGGCCCCTGCCTTCCGGCAGGGGCCTGACCATAGGCACACGCGACGGAACGGTGCCTTGGCGGATAAAGTCCGCGGGCGCGGGGAGGGTTTCCCCGCGATCACAGGGAGTCACGTGAACTTCTTCGCACCATTCATCCGCCGGCCGATCGGCACGTCGCTGCTGGCGGCAGGCCTCCTGCTGGCCGGTACGCTGGCCTACCGGTTGCTCGGCGTCGCCGCGCTGCCGTCCATCGACGTGCCGGCCGTGGCGGTGTTCGCCCAGTTGCCGGGCGCCAACGCGCAGACGATGGCATCGACCGTCATCGCCCCCCTGGAGCGCCACCTCGGCCGCATCCCCGGGGTGGACGAGATGTATTCCAGCAGCAACGACTCCAGCGGCTTCGTGCGCGTGCGCTTCAACATGGCCCGCAACACGGACGCCGCCGCGCGCGACGTGCAGGCCGCGATCAACGCCTCGCTGGCCGACCTGCCGCCCATGCCGGCGCCGCCCCAGTACTTCAAGTTCGACACCAGCCAGATCCCGGTGCTGCTGGTGACGCTCACCTCCAAGACGATGCCGCCCGACCGGCTCTACGACATCGTCGACACCCAGATGAAGCCCGCCGTGGCGCAGATTCCCGGCGTGGCGCGCGTGCAGGTGTTCGGCGGCACGCCGCATGCCGTGCGCATCGAGCTGGACACCCGCGCGCTGGCCGCCAAGGGACTCACCGCCAACGACGTCGGCAACGCGCTGCGCGCGGCCAACGTCACCTCACCTCAGGGCCTGTTGAGCGACGGCAAGACGCAGATGACCGTCATCGCCAACGACGGCCTGCACGAACCGGAAGAGTTCGCCCGTATCCTCATCGCCTCGAAGAACGGCACGCCGGTGAGGCTGTCGGACATCGCCAAGGTCTACAGCGGCCAGCAGGACCAGTACCAGGCGGCGTGGTTCCAGGGCGAGCGCTCGGTGACGATGCAGATGAGCCGGCGCCCGGAGGCGAACGCCATCGCCACGGCCGAGGCCATCCGCGCGGCACTGCCGCGCTTCCGCAGCATGCTGCCCGCCGACGTGGAGATCACCCCGATCTTCGATCTCACGCAGACCACGCAGTCGGCGCTGCACGAGGTCAAGGTCGCGCTGCTCATCAGCATCCTGATGGTGGTGCTGGTGATGCTGGTGTTCCTGCGCCGCCTGGGCCCGACGCTCATCGCCACGCTCAGCGTGCCGCTGTCGCTGGCCGGCGCGTTCGTGGTGATGTGGACGCTCGGCTATACGCTCAACACGCTGTCGCTCATGGCGCTGGTGCTCTGCATCGGCTTCGTGGTGGACGATGCCATCGTGGTGATCGAGAACATCGTGCGCCACATGGAAAACGGTTCGGAGGCCATGCCCGCCTCGCTCGAAGGCGTGCGCGAAATCGGTTTCACGGTGATCTCGATCACCCTGTCGCTGGTGGCCGTGTTCGCGCCGCTGCTGTTCGGCAACAGCCTCATCACCAAGCTGCTGCGCGAGTTCTCGGTGACCCTGGCCGCAGCGGTGCTGATTTCCGCCGTGGTGTCGCTGACGCTGACGCCGGCGCTGTGCGCCTACTACCTCAAGCACGACGAACCGGGCCGCAAGCCCGGCCGGATGGAAGCGGCCCTGGAGCGCTTCGACAAGGGCTTCCTGCGCCTTTACCAGCGCGGACTCGACTGGGCCATGCACCATCGCCGCCTCATGCGCTGGCAGCCGTTGATCCTGCTCATCGCCACGGTCGGGCTGGCCATCGCGGTGGTGAAGACGGCGGGCGGCAACTTCATGCCCGAGGAAGACACCGGCATGCTGCAGGTGGAGGTCAACGCCGACGCCAACATCTCGCCGGAGGTACTCACCACGCGCCTGAAGCGCGTGGCCGAGATCATGCGGAAGGATCCCACCGTCGCCGACGTCACCGCCATCCTCGGCGGCGACAACGGCGGTGCCGTGGGCAGCAACGGCGTGATGTTCGTCGACCTCAAGCCGAAGGGCAGCGGGCCGGGCGAACGCAAGGAGTCGTTGAAATCCATCGTCGAGCGCCTGGGCAAGGAATACGACAAGCTGCCCGACGTGCAGGTATTCATGACGCCGATCCAGTTCCTGGGAGGCGGCGGCGGCAACAACAACCGGGGCCAGTATTCCTTCCAGCTGGTGAGCACCAGCGGCGAGGATCTGCAGCCCTGGACGCTCAAGCTCGTGCGCTACCTGCGCGGACTGAAGGAGTTCCGCGACGTCGGCAGCGACTTCGACGTGGTCGGCAAGCAGCAGATGCTCGAGGTGGACCGTAACGCCGCGGGCCGGCTCAACGTGAGCCTGGGCCTGATCGATACCGCGCTCTACGGCGCGTTCGGCCAGAGCCAGATCTCGGTGATCTACTCGGACATCAACCAGTACTGGGTGGTGCTCACCGCCGCCGCGGCCGAAACGCTCACCGCCGACGCGCTGCTCAACACGTACGTGAAGAGCAGTACGGGCAAGATGATCCCGCTGTCGGCCGTGGCGAAGATCGCGCCGCGTGCCGCACCCACCGCGGTCACCCACCAGAACCAACTCGAATCGGCCGACATCACCTATAACCTCGCGCCGAAGATCACGCCCGACAAGGCCACGCCGCTGGTGGAGCAGGCCGTGCGCGCGATCCACCTGCCCGAGGGCATCCGCATGGACGTCACCGGCACCAACCAGCGCATCCGTGACGCCCAGTCCAACGGCATGGTGCTGCTGATCGGCGCCATCCTCGCGGTATACATCGTGCTGGGCGTGCTCTACGAGAGCCTGATCCACCCGCTGACGATTCTCTCGACGCTGCCGGCCGCGGGGTGCGGCGCCTTCCTCGCGATGCTGGTCACGCAGACCCAGCTCACGCTGATGGCGATCATCTCGGTGCTGCTGCTCATCGGCATCGTGAAGAAGAACGCCATCCTCATGGTCGACTTCGCGCTGGTGGCCGAACGCGAACACGGCATGTCGCCCGTGGAGGCGATTCGCCAGGCCGCGCTGGTACGCTTCCGCCCGATCACGATGACCACCCTCGTGGCGATGGGCGCCGCGTTGCCGCTGGCGATCGGCTTCGGCGTGGGTTCGGAAATGCGCCGCCCGCTGGGCATCGCCATCGTCGGCGGCCTGCTCGTGTCGCAGTTGCTTACCCTGCTGAGCACGCCGGCCATCTACCTGTTCAACCACGATCGCAAGGAGCGCAAGGCACGCCGCAAGCATCGGCGCATGCTGCGCCGCCGCTACAAGCGCTGGCTGGCGATCCGCAAGGGCAGGAAGAAAAGGTAAAGGGAAGAAGGGCGCCGAGGCGCCCTTCTTTTTCATGCCGCCGCGGCGGCGGGAATCATCTTGGCCCGTTTCCAGCGACCGCTCTGGTAATACACCGCGGCGATGGCCAGTGACACGACCGAGCTGACGGGAAAGCTCCACCAGATGGCATCGGCGCCCCAGCTCGGGCCGAGCAACAGCGCGAAGGGATAACGCACGCACCACATCGAGATCGCCAGCGCCGCCAGCGGCATCATCACGGCGCCGGTGGCGCGCACCACGCCGAACAGCACGAAGGTCACGCCAAACAACAGGTACGACCACACCACCAGGCTGTTGAGGTGGCGGGCGATCCCCAGGGCCGTGCTGTCCGAACCCAGGAAGATCGAGGCGGCCGCGCCGGCGAACACGTAGACGACGAGCACCAGCGTGCCGGTGAGCACGAGGCTGGCGAGGATGCCGACGCGACCGATCGAGGCGACGCGGTCCCATCGGTGCGCGCCGACGTTCTGCGCCACCATCGACGACACCGCCATGCCCACCGCGAAGGCGGGCATCTGGATGTAGTTCCACAGCTGCACGGCGGCGCCGTAGGCGGCCGTGGTCTGCGAGCCGTGTTCGTTCACCAGCGACATCATGATGATGGCCGACGAGGAGATCACGATCATCTGCGCGCCCATCGGCAGGCCTTTCAGCACCAGGGCCTTCAGGATGGCCGGATCGGGCTTCAGCAGGCCGACGTCGCCCGCGCGCAGGCAGAGGAAGTGCTGCTTGCGGTACATCCAGAACACCAGGCCGCCGAGCGAGAGTACTTGGGCGATGAGCGTCGCCACCGCCGATCCGGCGATGCCCAACGCCGGCACGGGGCCCGCACCGAAGAGGAAGAGCGGGTTGAGCGCGATGTCGAGCACCACGGACACGATCATGAAGGCGAACGGCGTGCGCGAATCACCCGCGCCGCGCAGCACCATCATCAGAAACGTGTAGAGATACATGAAGGGCAGGGCGAGGAAGATGATGCGCAGGTAGGCGATGGCGAACGGCCGCGCGTCGTCGGGGGTGCCCATCGCGTGCAGCATCGCCGGCGTGGCGAAATAACCGGCCACGGACACCGCCAGCGACACCGTCACGAAGAACGTCAGCCCCGTACCGACGACGTGCCGCGCGCCGTCGACGTCGCGCGCGCCCAAGGCCTGGCCGACCAGGATGGTGGTGGCCATGCCGATGCCCAGCACCACGCCGAGCAGGAAGAACAGCACGAGCGTCGCGTTGGCCGTGGCGGCGAACGCGGCCTCGCCCAGGTATCGACCCACCCACATCACGTTGACCGAGGCGTTGAGCGATTGCAGCACGTTCGTGCCCAGCATCGGCAGGGCGAACAGCAGGAGGGTTCGCGTGATCGGGCCTTCGACCAGGGCGTTACCGGCGGGACGGTTCATTCGGCACCTTCCGCGCGCGTGGCGAGCGTGGTCACGTAGTCGCGCACGTCGTCGGGCCACGCGGCGGTCCATTCGGCGAAGCGTTCGGGTTCATGCCGGTGGAAGGCGCGAGAGGCTTCCTCGTAATGGGGCAGGTCGCCCGCCAACGCGAACATCACGCGATCCACCGCCTCGCGCAGCTGCCGCCGCCTGTCGGCGGGCGCGGCGTCGCGGCTGGCGGATTCGACGAGGCGGCGCAACGCCACCGACGCGCCGCCGGGTTGCGTGGCGAGCCAATCCCAATGACGCGGCAACAACGTCACCTCGCGCGCCACCACGCCGAGGCGGGGACGGCCGGGCCCGCGTTTGACGGGAGCTTCGGTTTCCGGCGACGTCAGGCGACCGAGCACCTCTTGCAGGGATCCCCGGTAGTCGACGTCGCGCGATTGGCCGGTGGTGTCGTCATAAATGATGGGTTGCGCGTCCGAATGCTCGTCGAGCAGGGATTTGCACTGACCGGCCACGAGCGGAAGTGGGCCGGAAGCGATACGGCGATGGCCGTCGAAGGCGGTGTAGGTGGTCATGGCGCGCATATTACCCGGGTCAAATGCACGACACAATACTACCCGGATTAAATTTCGTCCGCAGGAGCGACGGTGAGGGTCAGTGAACTCCCCACGCATAGCTGTCCATCGACAGCACCCCGTAGGTCATGCCGCCATCGATGGCCTTCGGCGCATCCCTGCCCGCCGCCCCGACGGCCACGAGGAGCGGCAGGTAATGCTCCTCGGTCGGATGCGCGCGGATGGCACTCGGCGCGAGCCGGCGATAGGCCAGCAACGACTTCACGTCGCCCGCGAGCACGGCCTCGCGGCTCCATGCGGCGAATTCGACGGCATATGCCGCATGCACGCCATCGCGGCGCACCTCGTAGAGGTTATGCGTGAGGCTGCCCGAACCGACCACGGCGACACCGCGATCGCGCAGCGCACCCAGCGCCTCGCCGAGCCGAAACGCGCCAGCCGTGTCGAGGTTGTGCGGCATCGATACCTGGATCACCGGCACGTCGGCATCGGGCCGCAGATAGCGAAGCGGCACCCAGGCGCCATGGTCGTACCCGCGCTCGTCGTCCACCGTCGCCGCGAAGCCGTGGTCGATCAGCAGCGACGCGGTTTCCGCGGCCAGGGACGGCGCACCGGGTGCGTCATAGGTGAGCGAATAAAGCGCCGGGGGGAAGCCGCCGAAGTCGTGAATGGTCGATGGCCTGGCCGCGCCGGTCACCCGCACGCCGCAGGTCTGCCAATGCGGCGACACGACGACGATCGCCCGGGCGTCGGCCAGGTTGCCTTCGCCCAGGTCGGTCAGGCGCGAACCGAGCAGGCCGGGCTCCAGCGCGAACGTGGGAGCACCGTGGGATACGAAGATGGCGGGCGCGCGAGTCATGGGTGGGCACCGTGGGGAGAAGGGCGGGGATTGCCACCGCTCCAATGTAGGTGTTCGCCCGGGCTGGATAAATCCATGTTTCGCGAACGCATTGGCGCCCTATCGAAACGATGGCCCGGCCTCAGGACACTACCGGATCGAGCGGTGCCGGGCGCGCACCCAGCTGATCCAGCGGCACCGCGCGCGAGAACAGCCAGCCCTGCATCGACGTGCAACCTTCCGACAACAACCAGCGCCGCTGCTTTTCGGTCTCCACGCCCTCGGCCACCACCTCGAGGTTGAGGCTGCGCGCGAGGAAGACGATGGACCGGCAGATCGAGGCATCCACGTCGTCCTGCAGGAGCGTGCTGGTGAAATGCCGGTCGATCTTGATCTTGTCCAGCGGCAGTCGCGACAGGTAGGTGAGGTTGGAATAGCCCGTGCCGAAGTCGTCCAGCGCGATGCTGACGCCCATCGCGCGCAACTCGTGCAGCGTGCGGATCGCCCGCTCGGGCTCGAGCATGAAGGCGCTTTCGGTCAGTTCCAGTTCCAGCAACGAGGCGCGCGCGCCGGTTTCCGTCAGTGCCTGGCGCACCTCGGCCACGAGGTCGGTATGCGCCAGCTGCATCGCCGAGACGTTCACCGCGACGCGGCAATGCGGCCCGAGCACCTCGGCCACGCGATGCTGGCGACGACAGGCCTCGCGCAGCACCCACTGGCCGATCTGCACGATGGCGCCGGTTTCCTCCAGCAGCGGCACGAGGCGGTCGGGCGAACCGAGGTCGCCCGGCGCCGAGGGCCAGCGCAGCAGGGCTTCCACGCCGATGACGCGGCCGTCGTCGCCGGAGTGCTGCGTCTGCCAGGCCAGCGACAGTTCCTGGTCCAGGTGCGCGCCGGACAACCGCGTGAGCACCGTAAGCCGTGCCATCGCGGTGGCATGCATGTCCGGCGAGTAGCGTTTCCAGGTGTGGCGGCCCGAGCGCTTGGCGTCGTACATGGCCGTGTCGGCATTGCGGATCAACGTATCGGCATCGGCGCCGTCGCGGGTGGCGAAGGCCACGCCGATGCTGCATCGCAGGCGCTGCACCGTGCCGCCGACCTCGAGCGGTTCCTCGATGGCATTCTGGATGCGCGGAAGCACGTCGAGCGCCTTGGCCGGCGAACAGGTGAAAGGCACCATCGCCACGAATTCGTCGCCGCCGAAGCGGCCCACGTGGCCTTCGCCTTCCAGTGCGTCGCCCAGGCGCAGCGTGATGTCACGCAGCACCTGGTCGCCCAGTTCGTGGCCGAGCGCATCGTTGATGACCTTGAAATGGTCCAGGTCGATGAACAGCACCATCAGGCCCGAACCGTCCCGCGTGCTGTTGGCGATCATGCGTTGCAGGGTGCCGCGTAGCGAGCGGCGGTTGGGCAGCCCGGTGAGTTCGTCGTGGGTGGCCTGGTAATTGAGCCGCTCCTCGTAGCGACGCTGTTCGGTCACGTCGCGCACGATCACCAGCGTGCCCCGGCCCCCATCGCGCACTTCGGACAATGCCAGCTCCGCCTCGAACGGCATGCCTTCCTCGGGTTCGAGCCAGGCGGTGACGCTGGCGCTCTCGCCGCCGCGGCGGATGGCGTCCAGCGCATCGGTATCCATGAACGCCGATGCCTCGCGGCCGACCAGCGTGCTGCCTTCGCGGCCCAGGCGCTGCTCGGCGAGGAGGTTGGCGTATTCGATACGGTCGTCGCGCACGATCACCAACGGCAGCGGCACGCGCGCCAGCAGTTGGCGGTAGGCGGCTTCGCTGGCGGCGAGGTCACGATCGCTGTCGCGCAGGCGAAGGCGTGTTTCGTGCAGGTCGGTGATTTCGGTGATCGTGCCGGCGAGGATCGACGCACCTTCCTCGTTGGTGATGCGCGCTCCGCGCATGGTCACCTGCACCTCGCTGCCGTCGGGACGGCACAGCCGATGCTCGATGTCGTACGGGCCATCGCCGTGGTCGAAGCGATGCAGCCACTCGACGATCAGCGGCTGGTCGTCGGGATGCACGAGCTTGTAATAGGTGCCCTGGCGCCCCTCGACGCGCTCCGGCGGCAGGCCGGTGATTTCGTGCACCTGGCCGGACCAGGCGATGGTACCGGTGCTGAGGTCCGCCTCCCATAGGCCGATGTGGCCGGTGCGCTGCACGTCGCCGAGGTGGCGCGAGGTACGGGTGAGGGCATCCACCAGTCGCACCTGGCGGCGATAGGCGCGGGCGAACAGCGCGGCGCCGACGTTGAGCACCAGCACCAGCACCAGCGTGGCGAGCATCGAGGGTTGCGCCTGGCGCATCCAGTCGTCGCGCACCCCGGCGCGATCCACGCCGATCACCACCACGAAGGGATAGCGCGCCGACGCCGCGCGCGCGAAGAGGTGTTCCGCGTCTTCGTCGGAAACGGCGCCCCCGGCGATGTTCGGCACACCGTGCCAAGGGGGAATGCCGTCGTCACGACAGCTGACGAAGAAGCGGCCTTCGGGGGAGAACACGGCCATGCCGGCTCGGCCCAGCATCATGTGGCGCATGCCCTCGCGCACGCGCGCCGCCTCGATGAGGGTGCCGACGGCCGACGGATACGCGACGCGCGTATCGGCGATCACGCGAATGCTCGCGGCCATCGTGGGCGTGGCGGGGCTGATCGACACCCGCACGCCGGTGCCGAGCACCGTGCGTCGAGGCACGTCCATGCTCGGCCGCCAATCGACGCTCGGGGTGCCGACTGCGGCGACCGGTTCGCCCTGCGCATCGAGCGCGACGAAGCCCGGCAGTTCGGGATGGCGCGCCAACACTTCCGCCAGGCGCAGGCGGAGCGAGTCCTCCCCGGGTCCGTCGATGGCGTTGCGCAAGGCCAGCAGCGGGCCGAGGCTCGAGTCGATCTGCTGGTCCACGATCCGGACCAGCGCGCTCGCCGCCGCGGAGGCCTGCCTGCGCTGGCCGGCCAGCATGCGATCGTAACCGTCGACCTGGAGCACGGCCACCAGCGCCACCACGCCGACCGACACCGCCAGGGAGACGGCCCACGTCGCCAGCCTTACCTGCCGGGCGCGCGCGTTCCTCGCTCCTGTTGGCTTGCCCCATCCCACCGTCCCAGTAACCCCGTCCGTCCGCTGACCCGCCCATGCCGACCGCCGACATGGGGTACTCGTTGCGTCATTAACGGCAGGCCCGCGACGGTCTTGAACGCATGCCACGGCCCGTATTGTCAAAACACCGCACCCGCATCTTCCTACCATGTGTGGGAAAAATCTCACCCCACCCCTTTATTCACGCAGGGTGAACACCATTTACCGAACGATTCAGTTCACAAACCTACAGACCTCAAGGATTTTCGTCCCCATGCGCTCGTCCCGCCTCGCCCTCGGCGCTCTCGCCGCCCTGTCCCTCGCCGCCGCAGCCGCTCCGGCCGCCGCCGCCCACCTGGAGATTCAGGGCGGCCGAAGCTACATGGACGATCATGGAACGCCTGCCTTCTTCATCGAGTCGATCTTCGAACCCGAGCAGATGGGCCAGAGCCGCTTCACCTGGTCGCCGGACATCTCGATCGGCTACATCAAGGGCCGCGACATCGGCCGCTACCGCGATTCCCGCCCCGGCGTGACCAATAACGTGTGGATCGGCGCCGCCGGTGCGCGCTTCCACTACGGCAGCTCGGGCGACTGGTACCAGCCGCTGTTCTTCAGCTTCCAGGTGGCCGGCACGGCGGGCGGTCGCACGCAGGCCCTGTCCAGCGGTTACGAGTTCGTCAGCACGCTGGGTTACCAGTGGAAGAACGTCAGCTTCCAGGTGCGCCACATCTCCAACGGCAGCTTCAAGGAACCGAACCGCGGCGAGACGATGGCGCTGGTGGGTATCGGGTTCGATATCTGATTCTTGCGGAAACGTTCGTAAGAAATGGAGCCCGGTTGGCGACGACCGGGCTCTTTTGTTTTCTCGGCTTTGCCATCGTCTTGAAGCGAGGGCGTCGAGGCACGGAGCTCGGACGCGTCATCTCCGTCGCTAAATCCTCGTCCGGCTTTGCCTCCCTCCGGAGACGCTCCGGAGACGACACGCCCCGGCTCCCTACGGCGCTTCGGATACATGGGAGGAGAGCAAAGCGCGGATTGTTCCAATCACACATCTACGCGCACGTAGAACCTACGATTCCTACAACCACCTACCACCTCACATCGCTCCTGCGCACGCAGGAGCCCAGCGCCTTGAATTCGGTTTTCGCTAACCACCCATACGGCTCTTCGCTCTAGCGAAAAGAAAAGCCCGACAACGTCAACGTCATCAGGCTCTCTATCGATGAATCATACTCATTGCCCATGCACGCAAGGACGAACCTATCGATTCCGCGCCATAGCCCCAGGCTTTATCTTTTCGTCAAACGCATCCGACATAAAAACGACATCGATACAGGCAACTACATCGACAACCTGTCGCTGAAGAATCGAACTTTCGGCTTTGTAGTATCGAATCTAACGCCATCTCAGCCTTTAACGGCTGGCCTCCCATCTTTTCGATCGGACTGCGGGACATGACATGACGGAACCCAACAGAATTACTGTCTACGCAGATCTTTCGTAACTCAAGGGCAACGTTGAGTTACGAAAGATCCGACAAATTCATCAATCGTCCAAATATCTTCATTAGCGCTAGACGATCGAAGGCCTTCACTATGGTTGAAGGAATGCTTTTAAACACAGCATCAAAAGGCTAGCACCACCAACGCATCCAAGGAATCCGCAAATTCCGAAAAAAACCCTACGACGCCATATCAGCCCCCTGTCAGTCAGGACTGCAGGAATCGTCAGTGCATTTATCGGGTTCCATAACGTCCGTCGCGAAAATCTTTCTCCCGGGGATTTGAAATGCCTGACCATTCCAATTAACGAGACAAGTGTAAAAGCCCAGAATGCAAAACCAGCCAATATAAGCGCACAGAACAAAATGACAAATCCCAAGAATGCTTCTCCTCAGTCTTCACCACATCCCAGGATAGGGCATGTTCGGATCGATATCGAAGAAACCTCGGCCCTCGGAACTTCGGTGCAAGGGGAGACATCGACGTGACCTTTCGGCTCTTCGAAGCATCGTGAATCCCATCTTTCCGGAGTAGAAGACGAACTCTTCGTCGGTCGTGCGGTGCCGCCTGTGCCCGCATGTGGGTGATGCCTCTCGTGCACTTCACAAAATCGTCCGACGGAAACAAAAAGCCCGGCGACACGATGTCGCCGGGCTTCGTTTTGGAACGGCAGGAACCGATGCGATGCTGTCGCTTGCCCTGGCCTGAGGCGCTGGGTTCCTGCGTGCGCAGGAACGACGTGAGGGGTAGGGAAGGGCTTAGTGTCCCGAGGCTGCCGGGCCAGCTTTCGCCGCGAACGGCGGCTTCGCCAGCCATACCACGAAGATCAGCGCCATGAAGATGAAGCCGAGCAGTTCGAATACTTCATTGAACGAGATCTGGTAGCCCTGCTGCGTGATCGCCTGGTTGATGGCGGCGGCCGCGTACGTCGGATCGCCGTGGCCCATCTGCGCCAGCGCCTGCTGCGCGTCCGGGTTGAACGGCGTGATGTTCTCCGCCAACCGCTCGTGGTGCACGATCGCGCGGTGATCCCACAGGAACGTGGTGAGCGAGGCCGCGAAGCTGCCGCCCAGCGTACGCAGGAACGTCGCCAGGCCCGAGCCCGCGGCGATCTCGCGCGGTTGCAGGTCGGACAGCAGGATCGACAGCACCGGCATGAAGAACAACGCCACGCCGAGGCCCTGGACCAGCTGCACGCCGGCCACGTGGTAGAAGTCCACGTCGAGGTAGAAGTCCGAACGCATGAAGCAGGTGGCGCCCATCACGATGAACGCGCCCGATGCGAGGATACGCAGGTCTACCTTGTGCGCGTAGCGGCCCACGAACGGCGTGAGGATCACCGGCAGGATGCCCAGCGGCGCCGCGGCGAAGCCGGCCCATGTCGACGTGTAGCCCACGTTGCGTTGCAACCACTGCGGCACGAGCAGGCCGATGGCGAAGAACGCCGCGTAGGCCAGCACGAGGCACAACGTGCCCATCGCGAAGTTGCGGTGGCGGAAGAGCTTGAGGTTGACGATCGGATCCTTGTCGGTGAGTTCCCAGATCAGGAACACCGCCAGGCCGATCGCGGCGATGATCGCGGTGGCGACGATGAAGGTGGAATTGAACCAGTCCTCGTCGTTGCCCTTGTCGAGCACCACCTGCAACGCGCCCACGCCGATGATGAGCGTGATGAGGCCGACGTAATCCACCTTCGGCTTCTCGGTGGTTTCCGGGCGCCCCTTCATCTGGTTGGCCACCACCATGCTCGCGAAGATGCCGATGGGGACGTTGATGAAGAAGATCCACGGCCAGGTGTAGTTGTCGGTGATCCAACCGCCGAGGATCGGGCCCGCGATGGGCGCCACGACGGTCACCATCGCCAGCAGCGCGAGCGCCATGCCGCGTTTGGCCGGTGGATAGATCGAGATCAGCAGCGACTGCGTGATCGGGTACATCGGGCCCGCCACCGCGCCCTGGATGGCGCGGAACAGGATGAGCATGCTCATGCTCTGCGCGATGCCGCACAGGAACGAGGCCAGCGAGAACAGCAGCGTGGCCCACACGAACAGCTTGGTTTCGCCGAAGCGGCGGGTGAGGAAGCCGGTGAGCGGCAGCGCGATGGCGTTGCTCACCGCGAACGAGGTGATCACCCACGTGCTCTGGTTGGAGCTGACGCCCAGGTTGCCCGCGATGGTGGGCAGGGAGACGTTCGCGATCGTGGTGTCCAGCACCTGCATGAAGGTCGCGAGCGACAGTCCCACCGTGGACAACGCCAGATTGGGCGGTCGAAATTCGGTGCTCATGGATAAGCCTGGTCGTTGGAGGACGTGTCGAAGAGGCGTCGGGGTGCGGCATGCGCCGCACCCCGGTCACGCGCTTACTTCGGCGCCTTTTCCTGCTCGCCTTCGCCGGCCGACGCGTTCTCGTGGATCACCTTGGCGATCTCGGCGTCGGCGCCCGCGAGGCGCTGCGCGTACACGTCGGTAGAGAACTCGGGCTGGGTCGGCGCCTGGGTGGCCAGCAGCGGGCCGTTCTGGTCGTGCAGCGACACCGTCACCTTGGTGGAGAGGCCCAGGCGCAGCGGCTTCTCGTCGAGCTGCTTCGGATCGGTGAACACCACGCGGACCGGCACGCGCTGCACGATCTTGATCCAGTTGCCGGTGGCGTTCTGCGCCGGCAGGATCGAGAACGCGCTGCCGCTGCCGATGCCCAGGCTGCGGATCTTCGCCTTGTACACCACGCTGCTGCCGTACACGTCGGCGGTGACGTCCACCGGCTGGCCGATGCGCATGTGCTCCATCTGCGTTTCCTTGAAGTTGGCGTCGATCCAGACTTCATGCAGCGGCACCACGGCCATCAGGGCGGCGCCCGGCTGCACGCGCTGGCCGAGCTGCACGCTGCGCTTGGCGACGTAGCCGTCCACCGGCGCCACGATCACGGTGCGCGCCTCTTCCAGCATGGCGTTGCGCAGCTTGGCGGCGGCGGCGCGCACGTCGGGATGCGAGGCCACCACGGTATCGTCGACGAGTACCTTGCTGGTGCTGTAGCTCTGCTTGGCCGAGGCCAGGCTGCTTTCGGCGGAGGTCAGCGTGTCGAGCGCGTGGGAGAGTTCTTCGGCCGAGATGGCGCCGGACTTGGCGAGGTCGCGACGGCGATTGTAGTCGGCGCGGGCGCGATCGACGGCGGTCTGGCGAACGGCGACATCGGCCTGGGCCGAACTCACGTTGTTGTAGAGGCCACGCACGCGACGCACGGTGTTGGCCAGTTCGGCGCGGGCGCTCTCGACCTGGATCTTCGCGTCGCTGTCGTCGAGCTTCACCATCACGTCGCCCTTGTGCACGAGGTCACCGTCGTCGGCGGTGATCGAGAGCACGGTGGCGGCGATCTGCGGCGTGATCTGCACGACGTTGCCGTTGACGTAGGCATCGTCGGTGTCCTCGTACCAGCGGCCGTCGACGTAGTACCAGACGGTCCAGGCGATCGCGGCGATGACGATCAGCACGACGAGGAGCTTGAGGAAGAACCCGCGACGGCTCTTCGGGGGCGGCGCGACGACGGCGCCGGCGGGGGCGGTGGTTTCTTGTGACATCGTTAGCTGCCTTGGGTAACTGTGATCAGTGGTGTTCCGGCGCCGTCGAAGCGACCGGCTGGTCGCCCGCCTCGGGGCGGAAGCCGCCGCCGAGCGCCTGGATCAGTTGAACGGAGGTATCGACCTGCTGCGCCTGGAGCGAGGCCAGGCGCTGCTCGGATTCGAGCAACTGCTGGCGCACGACGAGCGCGTCGAGGTAGCTGCCGACACCGGCCTTGTAGCGCTGCTGGGCGAGGTCGTACGCCTGTTGGGCGGCATCGCGGGCGCGCTGCTGCGCCTGCAGCTGCGTGCCGACCGAATCCAGCGCCGAGAGATCGTCGGCCACCTCGTTGAGCGCGCCGACCAGGATCTTGTTGTACTGGGCCACGGCGAGGTCGTACTGGGCGTCCTTGCTCGACAGGTTCGCGCGCAGGCGGCCGCCGTCGAAGATCGGCAGGCTGAAGGCGGGCAGCACCTGCCAGAAGCGGGCGCGCGAGCTGAAGAGGTCGCTCGAACCACTGGCGACCTGCGCGGCGAGGATGCCCAGGCTGACGTTGGGCAGGAACTCGGTCTTGGCCGAGGCAATGTCCTTCGACGAGGCTTCCACGCGCCAGCGCGCGGCGACGAGGTCGGCGCGATGGCCGAGCAGGTCGGCCGGCAGGTTCGCCGGCACCGCGACGGCGGCCGGCGACAGGGCGGCCGGGCGTGCGATGTCCAGGCCGCGATCCGGGCCCTTGCCCAGCAGCACGCTGAGCTGGCTGCGCGACGCGTCGATGGCGCGCTGCGCCACCGCCATCTCGCGCTCGGCCGAGGCCACTTCGCTGTCGGACTGCTTCACCTGGATCTGGTTGTCGACACCGGCGGCGACGCGCTGGCGAGTGAGGTCGCGCGAGGCGCGGCTGCGATCCAGTTCGGCCTTGGCGACATCCATCTGGGTGAACGCATAGCCCAGTTGCACGTAGGCGCGGGCGACGTTGGTCGACAACTCGATGCGTGCCGCGCGGGCGTCGATCTCGGCCGCGTGCTGCGCGCCGACCGCGGCTTCCCACGCATCGCGCTTGCCGCCCCAGAGGTCGAGATCCCAGCTGAAGTTGCCGTAGCCGTACTTGGTCCACGCGAAATGGTTACCCAGCGGCTCGGGGAACAGCGTACCCGGCAGGTGCGCGCCGGCGACGCCACCGCCCACCGTGGCACTCGGGCCGCGGCCCGCGTCCGCCGCGCCCGTCTGCGCCTGGGCCTGGCGCACGCGTGCGTCGGCGGCGGCGAGATCGGGGTTGTCTTTCAGCGCTTCATCGATCAGCGCGCTGAGCTGGGCGTCACCGATGCCCGTCCACCAGTCGGTGGCGGGCCAGTTGGCCGGCGACACCTTGGCCAGGCTGCGCTCGGCATGGAGCGTGGACGGGTCGGTGAGCCTGCCCTGCGGATCCAGTCCACGGCTGGTGACGCAGCCGGAAAGGATCAATGCGGCCCCGACGGCCGCCACGAGAGTGTGCAGACGCATGCGTTTTGCCTCGAACGTGTGGGTTCAGTCTTTGTCGCGGAGCGCGTCGAGCACGCGCCCCAGGTAGTCGTGCAGTTGCTCGCGCTCGGTGGCCGACAGGCTCCGTTGCGCCCGCTCGAGCGTGGCGGTGTTGCTCTCGTAGAGGTGCTTCCACAGCGCCTCGCCCGCCTCGGTCAGTTCGATGCGCAGGGCGCGCCGGTCCTGTTCGTGCGGCTGGCGGCGCAGGTAACCCTTCGATTCGAGCTGGTCGAGCTGGCGGGTCATGGCACCGCCGTCGAGATCCACGGCCCGGGCCAGCTCGGTGGCGGTCATCGGACCGCTGGCGGCCAGGCGCTTGAGCACGTGGAACTGGGTGAACTTGAGGTCGGCCCCTTGCGAGGCGAGGTCCGTCTCGATCGCACGGACGATCTCGCTGCGAACCATGCCGATCAGGGCACCAAGGCTTTCGCGGCCATCCGGCTGGGGGCAATGCATGTTCATGGCCGCATATTCTATTGCCCCAAATATAGTTGTCAAGGCAAATATGCTGGGATCGAATAGTTCAGGTTTTTACATATTCAGGTTTTCGTCGGCGAGCATCGCGGCGAGTGCCGGATCCTTTATGTCGAACAGTTCGAAGACGCCCAGCGCACGAAGGGTGGGCAACTGCGCCAGAAGGCGCGGTTCCAGCCTGCGAAGCCGGTCTTCCGGGGTGCCCGGGTCGAGCATGGCATGCGCGCAGGCCACGAACGTGACCAGGGCATCGCCCGCTTCGCGTCCGTCGGTGGCTTCGGACAAGTCGGTGGTGACGAGACGGATCATGGGGACCTCCGGCGTCGGTTGCCCCCTTGCACGGCCTTTGGGACGCCGCACGGGGCAGTTACTTGGGGAAGCAAATGTTAGCCATGATAGGTAAAGGCCTGATAACGTTATCCGGCCAACTTATGTCGAGGATGGGCCAAGATGCACGATGAGCGCCTCCATCAACTCCTGGAAAGCGCGGACGGTCCGCCGTTGATCTGCTACGAAGCGCGCGGCGAGATTCCCCTGAAGGAAACCGAGTGGCATCGCCATGTGCGCGGCCAGTTCTACTACGTGGAGGAGGGCGTGTTCGTCTCTCGCACCGAGCGCGGATCCTGGCTGCTGCCACCGCGCCGCGCGGGCTGGATGCCGCCGGGCGAGTTGCACACCGTGAGCATCGCGGGCCCGAGCCTGGCCTGGGGCGTGTTCATCGCGCCCTCGATCGCGGGTTGCCTGCCCGACAAACCCTGCGTGATCGGGGTGGACGACATGCTGCGCGAGATCATCAAGCGCGCCGCGCGCTGGCCGCTGGACAGCGAGACCACGCCCGAACGCGAACGACTGCTCGCCGTGCTGCTCGACGAGATCCGCCGCGCGCCGGAAGAGGAACTGCACCTGCCGATGCCGGTGGACCGCCGCCTGCGCCGTATCGCCATGGCGATGCTGGAGAATCCCGACGACACGCGCGGCATCGACGAATGGGCGAATTGGGCGGGGATGTCCACGCGCACGCTCACGCGACTGTTCCGCGAGGAAACGCAATGGAGCGTGGCGCAATGGCGCCAGCAGGCGCGCCTTACCCGCGCGCTGGAACGCCTGGCGGTCGGCGAGCCCGTGGCGGTGGTGGCCGATGCGCTCGGCTACGCCACGCCCAGCGCGTTCGTGGCGATGTTCCGCAAGGCTTTCGGCGATTCGCCGGGGCGCTATCTCGCGCGCCAGGCCTCGGCCTGAAGAAAAAGCGGCATCGACGGCCGTCACGTACCGCCGATGCCGCGACGACCATCGAGGATCGTCGAAATCGTACCTAGCGCCGTCAATCCACGACGGCGCCCATCTCGTCGCGCGCTACCGACGGCTTGCACATCCACAGCGACTCGAACGTGGCCGCCTGCCCGGTCCGCCGGTCGACCAGGTCCATGGCGACGCGTCCGTGCGCCCACGGGCCGTACTCTCCCGGGGTGCCGGCGTCGTAACAGGAGCGGGCACGGATGTAGGCGCCGCTCGCCGGATCCGTCATCGCCGCCTCTTCCGCACGGCACTGCGCCAGCGCCTCGGCATAGGTGGGCATGCGATGCTCGCCGCTGACGAAGTGTTCTTCGCCGCAGTCGACGACGGCGGCGAACGCGGGCGTGAACAGGCAGGCCGAAACGATCAGCCCGGTGAGCCGGGGCATGCGCCTGAAGCCGTCTTGAAGCGATTCCATCGTCTGCCCTCGCGGATTCCCCTTATCGGAAACGGAGAGTGGAGGACGGACGAAAGGCGTGGAATCAGACTATTCTGAAAATACGTGAAGATGCCGCGCGACGTGACGCGCGTCACGCCGGAAAGCGATATCCCACCCCGGCCTCGGTCTTCAGCCAACGCGGCGTGGCGGGATCGTCGCCGAGTTTCTGGCGCAGCTTGCCCATCACGATGCGCAGGTAATGCGTGTCCTGCACATGCGTGGCGCCCCAGACCTCGCGCAGGATCTGTTGCTGGCTCACCACGCGGCCGGGATGCCGCACGAGCAGCGAGAGCACCGCGAATTCCTTGCGCGTGAGCGATACGGGTTGCCCGTCGAGCGTCACCTCGCGGCGGGCGAGATCCACCTCAAGGCGATCGTCGCGGTAGCGCACGGACGCCTCGGGCTCGCCGCCCTTCGCGCTTTGCCTCAGGAGCACGCGCAGGCGGGCCATCAATTCCTGGATGCCGAACGGCTTGGTCACGTAATCGTTGGCCCCGGCGTCGAGCGCCTTCACCTTTTCGCTCTCGGCATCGCGCACCGAAAGCATCACCACGGGCACGGTGCTCCAGCCGCGGATCTCGCGCAGCACGTCGTGGCCCTCGCGATCGGGCAGGCCGATGTCGAGGATGACCACGTCCGGCGACTGGGTGGCCGCGAGGCCGAGTCCTTCCTCGCCCGTGGCGGCGAGCAGCACCTGGTAACCCTCGGCGCGCAGGCCGATGTCGAGGAAGCGGCGGATCTGGGCTTCGTCGTCGATCACCAGCACGCGGGGGGCGGTGGGGTTCATGGCGTGTCGTCGGGCGGGGGCGGCAAGGGCAGGGATACGCGAATGGTCGTGCCACCGCCCACGTTCGGCAAGGCCTCCACGCTGCCGCCGTGCGCGCCGATCATGCCGCGGCAGATGGCCAGTCCCAGGCCCGTGCCCTGTTTGCCGCGGTCGCCGCGCGACACGGAGTAGAACATGTCGAAGATGCGCGCCCGCTCGTCTTCGGGAATGCCCGGGCCCCGGTCGGCCACGTCCACCAGCAGGCGGCCCGCCTCGGTGCGTACGATGACCCGCACCGCCTCGTGGGGCGGCGAGAAGCGCGCGGCATTCTCCAGGATATTGAACAGGGCCTGCTCGATGAGCGCCGGATGCACGTGCAGCAGCACCGTGTCGTGCGGCAGCGTGACGTCCACCCGGGTGTCGGCGAACAGCTTGCGCATGCGCGACACGGCGGCCGCCACGATCTCGCCCGCATCGACCCAGTCGCGATGGAGCTGGAGGGTGCCGTGGCCGAGGCGGGTCATGTCGAGCAGGTTCTGGATGTAGCGATCCAGGCGCTGGCCTTCGCCGAGGATGGCCTGCAGGAGGTCGCGGCGCTCGTCCGCGGGCAGTTGCGCTTCGTAGCTCAGCAGCGTGCCCGCCGAGCCGATCATCGAGGCCAGCGGCGAACGCAGGTCGTGCGACACCGACGAAAGCAGGGCGCTGCGCAGGCGTTCGGTTTCGCCCTGCACGCGGGCGCTTTCCAGCTCGTTGGCCAGGCGCGCGCGTTCCAGCGCCTGGCCGATGTCCTGCACCATCGCCAGCGCGAGGCCGCGCCGGTCGGCGTCGGGCTCGCGCACCTCGGCCGGAAAACGCAAGGCGACCACGCCCAGGCGCTGCTGCTCGTTGCCCAGCGGCACCATCCAGCACGACGCGGCGTTGAGCGTGTCGGTGTAACGGCCCGCCGGTTCGGCGTGCACTTCGCTCCAATCGGCGGCCGCGCGATCCTGGGTGGACAGTTCCAGCGTGCCGGGCGAGGAGGTGACCACGCCGAGCTGGCCAGCCGCGTCGCGGGCCAACACGGCCACGTCGGCGTCGAGCGTGCGGCTTAGGGCGCGCGCGCCGACGGCGCGGATGCCGTCGCCATCCGCGCTGGTGGCCAGTTGCTGGCCCAGCGCGATGAGGGCCCGGCCACGCACCTGCGCCGCGCGCAACGAGGCCACCTGTCCCGACAGCCGCGTGGCGAGGCGGCTGCACACCAGGGCCGCCGCGAGGAACAGCACCACCGCGAGCACGTCGTCGGCGTTGGCGATCGCCAGCGTGTAGCGCGGTGGCGCGAAAAAGAAGTTGTAGCCCAGGAAGCACAGCAGGGCGGTATACACCGCCACGGCCATGCGCGTGCGCACCGCCACGGCGAGCACGGCGGTGAGGAAGATCAACGAGAGGTTGGCTACCGAAAGAAACCGGTCGGCGACGAACGACAGTCCCATCGCCACGGCCGTGGCGCCCGTCGCGAAGAGGTAGTCGCGTTTCGTCCCCGCGTTCCCGGCCAGGCGCATGCGACGCCGTGAGCGGGCCCGCTCGGCGGGCGTGGCGACGATGGTCAGTTCGAGGTGGGCACCGCGGCGCAACAGCTGCTGGGTGAGCGAGTAACCCAGGCGGCGGGCGACGGGCCGCTCGCGCGTGCGGCCCACGATGATCTGGCCCACGCCCTCGCGATCGGCCCAGGCGAGCAGTTCGTCCGCCACGGCGTGACCGCGCAGGATCACCGACTCGCCGCCCAGGCGGCGGGCCAGCCGCATGGCGGCATCCACCCGCTCGCGGCGCTCGGGATCGGTATGGCCGCGATCGACGAACACCACGCTCCACGGGGCGCCGCGCCGCTCGGCGATGCGCCGTGCGATGCGTACGAGGTATTCGCTCTGCGCATGCCCATCGATGGCGGCCATGCATCGACGCCGCACGGGCATGGCGCCGCCGCGCGCGAGCATGTGCTCGCGCAGGTCGCTGTCCACGTGCGCGGCCACGGTTTCCACCGCCAGTTCGCGCAGGGCGGCGAGGTTGGTCGGCGAGAAGAACGCATCCAGCGCCACCGCGGCCGTTTCCGGTACGTAGACCTTGCCCTGCTTCAGGCGGCCGATGAGTTCGCGTGGCGGCAGGTCGACCAGCACGATGTCGCGCGCGCGATCGAGGAAGGCATCGGGCACCGTCTCGCGCACGGCCACGTTGGTGATGCGGCGCACCTGGTCGTTGAGGCTTTCCAGGTGCTGCACGTTGAGCGCGGTGTACACCTCGATGCCCGCGTCGAGCAGTTCGGCGATGTCCTGCCAGCGACGCGCGTGACGGCCGCCGGGCAGGTTGGTGTGGGCCAGTTCGTCGACGAGGATCACGGCGGGCTTGCGCGCCAGCGCGCCTTCGAGATCGAACTCGCGGAAGTCGCGGCCCGCGTAGTGCACGGCCCGGGTGGGCAGCACTTCCATGCCCTCGAGCAGCGCGGCCGTTTCAGCGCGGCCGTGCGTTTCGACCAGGCCCACCACCACGTCGATGCCCTGGCGACGCAGGTCGCGCGCGGCGGAGAGCATGGCGAAGGTCTTGCCCACGCCCGGCGCCGCGCCGAGAAAGACCTTCAGGCGCTGGCCGATGTCATGTGACACCGCGTGGAGCAGGGCATCGGCGCGAGCGTCTCGGGTGTCGGTCATGGGGATCCAGATTACTTGATACGGTATCGCAATCCCTATCGCCGACAGGGTCGGCTCCCACCCTTCGGTAGGAAGCTCGCTACCGGAGGGTGGGAGCCGATCCTGTCGGCGATATCGGTTACCTCAGGCCATCGAGGGCCAGGTTCAGCGCCAGCACGTCGACCCGCGGTTCGCCCAGCACGCCGAGCTGCCGCCCCTGCGTGTTCGCCGCCACCACCTCGCGCACCTTGGCGGGATCGAGGCCACGCGCTCGCGCCACCCGCCCCACCTGGTACTCCGCAGCCGCCGGGCTGATCTCCGGATCGAGCCCGCTGCCCGACGCCGTCACCAGGTCGACCGGCACCGGCGCGGCGTTGGCCGGATCGGCGGCATGCAGCGCGGCGAGACGCTGTTTCACCGCATCCGCCAGGGCCGGGTTGGTCGGACCCTGGTTGGAACCGGTGGACGACGCGCCATTGTACGGGCCCGGCGTGGTCGCCGACGGCCGCCCCCAGAAGTAACGCGGATCGGTGAACGACTGCCCGATCAGCGACGAGCCCACGGGCTTGCCGTCGCGTTCGACCAGGCTACCCCTGGCCTGATGGGGGAAGACCACTCCCGCGATACCCCCTACCACCACCGGGTAGGCCACGCCGGTGATCGCGGTCATCAGCAGCACCATCACGATGGCGTTGCGCAAAAGCTTGATCATGACGGCATGCCTCGTCAGTAGTGCCAGATCGCGTCGACGATGGCCGACAGCTGGTTGTCCTTGCGGCCGCCGTCGTAGGCGGCGACGTCATAGGACTTCTCGTAGCGCAGCTCCGGGCGGATCTCCAGGTCCTGCGTCACCCAATGCGTCATGCCCAACGTGTGCGTGGTGTAGCGCGTGGCGTAGCCGGTACGCTGGCCCTTCTGGTCGTTGTACCACTCGTTGCGGAACGACAGCATGTTCTTCGGGTTCACCGCCACGTTGAGGTAATTGACGATGCCGTACTCGCCCGCCTTGCCCGGCACGCCTTCCGGGCCGTAGCCCGGGATCTTGCGACCGTACATGTAATACGCCTCGGTGAGGATGTGCACGTCGTCGCTGAAGCGATGGCCCCAGGTGGTGACGTACATCTGCACGTTGTTGTAGTTGTAGTCGCTGGTGTTGAAGCTGTTGACGCAGGGATAGAGCATGTCGTCGTTGTCCTTCGACACCCAGCGCACGCACGCCTGCAAGGTGGGCCGAGCCGAGCGGTTCCACACCGCCGTGTCGTTGCCGCCGTTGATGCCCACCTGCAGCGTCCACTGTTGGTTGAGCTTGGTGGTGGTCATCACGCCCATCTGGGTGTACGGATCCACGGTATAGAGCACCGAGTGCGTCACCAGGTAGTTGTTGGGCGAGAACTGCGCCTCGATGTCGGGCAGCGACAGGTAACGGCCCACGCGCACCACCATGCCTTCGGCCACGTGCGGCAGGTAGAAGTCGGCGTAGAACAACATCGGATCGTAGCCGTACGTCTTGCCGTTCAGGGGCTGGTCGGCGCGCGGGTTGTTCAGCAGCTGGTTGCTGAAGACGCCCTTCATCGTCGTGTAGTGGTAGTCGTAGCCGTAAAGGTTGTCGAAGTGGAAACCCCAGTCGAAATGATCGGTCTGCACCGTGTCGGGAACGCGTTCGATGCGCAACAGCGCCTGGTTGAACTCGGCGCGACCGGGACGCGTGGCATACGACAGCGGATAGTTCGTGTGCGCCGAGCTGCTGGCGTTCACCGAACCGTTGATCCATCCGTAGATCTCGACACGGTTATCCTTCATCCAGTGGCCGAAGGCGGTGCAGGCCAGCGCTTTTTCCAGCGGGTATTGCGAATTCAGGTTGGGTACGCCGATCGGATAGGCCACGCCGCCGAGCTGCCATTCCGCCGAGGGGAACGGGGGCGACGGAAGCGGCGAGGGCATGGCGCGGCGTTCCGGCGCCGGTGCGTTCGGATCGGCCGGCTGGGCGTCTTCGGCATAGGCCTCGATGAGGCGCGTGCCGAAGCCCTGCGAGCAATCGTCGCTGGTGGCGGCGAGCGCCTTGGAGGCGGGAGCGATCGCCAGCACGGCGGCGAGAAAAGCGTAACGGGTGGTGCGCATCGGTGGATCGGCCCCTCGCGGGACCCCTCTGTGGGTGTGGATGGTGGTCTTGCTTCAGATGCCGGCGTAGCCGCCGAGCGTGTATTCGTCTTCGTCGCTGCGTACCGTGGGCACGACGCGCGGCCGCAGGGGCATGACGGCCGGGGTGGGCGCGACCGCGTTCGCGGCGGCCTGCTCGGAAGGAGCCAGGTGAACCTCGAGATCGACGTCCGTCGGGTCTTCGATGAACACGGAAAGTTTCACGGTACGCATGGGATGCCTCGTGTCAGGCCAGTCCGACCAGGACCAGCAGCATGTCGATGAGCTTGATGCCGATGAAGGGCACCACCACGCCGCCGAGCCCGTAGACGAGCAGGTTGCGGCGAAGCAGGGCGCCCGCGCCGAGCGCGCGATAGGCCACGCCCTTCAGCGCCAGCGGAATGAGGAAGATGATGATCAGCGCGTTGAAGATCACCGCCGACAGGATCGCGCTCTGCGGCGTCGCCAGGCGCATCACGTTCAACGTGTTCAACGCCGGATACGTGCTGGCGAACGCGGCCGGGATGATCGCGAAGTACTTGGCGATGTCGTTGGCGATGGAGAAGGTGGTGAGCGCGCCGCGCGTGATCAGCATCTGCTTGCCGATGCCGACCACCTCGATGAGCTTGGTCGGGTTGGAATCCAGGTCGACCATGTTGCCGGCTTCCTTCGCCGCCTGCGTGCCGCTGTTCATCGCCACGGCCACGTCGGCCTGGGCGAGGGCGGGGGCGTCGTTGGTGCCGTCGCCGCACATCGCCACCAGGCGGTTCTCGGCCTGGATGTCGCGAATGAGCTTGAGCTTCGCTTCCGGCGTCGCCTCGGCGAGGAAATCGTCCACGCCGGCCTCGGCCGCGATCGCCGCCGCGGTGAGCGGGTTGTCGCCGGTGATCATCACCGTGCGGATACCCATGCGGCGCATCTCGGCGAAGCGCTCCTTGATGCCGTCCTTGACGATGTCCTTCAGTTCCACCACGCCCAGGGTGAGCGCACCGTCGACCACCACCAGCGGCGTGGCGCCGCGGCGGGCCACGTCTTCGGCCATGCGGCGCACCAGCGGAGGCATGTGGCTGTCCTGCGAATCGAGGTAGCGTTCCACCGCGTCCATGGCGCCCTTGCGGATGTGTCGCTTGCCGACGTCCACGCCGCTCATGCGGGTCTGCGCGGTGAAAGGCACGAAGACGGCGCGGCGGTCGTCGCCGCGACGCGATTCCCAGCCGAAGGTCTTCGCCGCGAGGGCGACGATGCTGCGACCTTCCGGCGTTTCGTCGGCGCGCGAGGCCAGTTCGGCCGCTTCGGCCAGCTCGCGTTCCTCGATGCCCGGCGCCGGATGGAAGGCGACGGCCTGGCGGTTGCCGAGCGTGATGGTGCCGGTCTTGTCCAGCAGCAGCACGTCGACGTCGCCCGCGGCCTCCACTGCGCGACCGGAAGTGGCGATCACGTTGGCGCGGATCATGCGATCCATGCCGGCGATGCCGATGGCCGAGAGCAGGGCGCCGATGGTGGTCGGGATCAGGCACACCAGCAGCGCGGTCAGCACGGTGAGGGTGATCGGGCTGCCGGTGCCGGCCGCCTGCACGCTGTAGATGGAATACGGCAACAACGTGGCGCAAGCCAGCAGGAAGATCAGCGTGAACTTCGCCAGCAGGATGGTCAGCGCGATCTCGTTCGGCGTCTTGCGGCGCGAGGCGCCTTCCACCATCGAAATCATGCGGTCGAGGAAGCTCTCGCCCGGGTTGCTGGTAATGCGCACCACCAGCCAGTCCGACAGTACCCGCGTGCCGCCGGTCACGGCGCTGCGATCGCCGCCGGATTCGCGGATGACGGGAGCGGATTCGCCGGTGATGGCGCTCTCGTCGACGCTGGCGGCGCCGACCACGACTTCGCCGTCGCCGGGCACGGTGTCGCCCGCCTCCACGAGCACGAAGTGACCGGCACGCAGTTCGCTCGACGGCGTGAACACGATCGCCGCGTCGCGCGAGGCCGACGCCAGCTTCTTCGCCGCCACGTCGCGGCGGGAGCCACGCAGCGCATCGGCCTGGGCCTTGCCGCGCCCCTCCGCGAGGGCTTCGGCGAAGTTGGCGAACAGCAACGTGAACCACAGCCACAGGGTCACCCAGAAGATGAAGGCCGTGGGCGCCTCGCCATGGCCGGCAAGGGCCTGAATCCACAGCAACGTGGTGAGCACGCTGCACACGAACACGACGAACATCACCGGGTTGCGGAACTGCGTGCGAGGGGAAAGCTTGGTGAACGCGTCGCGCAGGGCGCGGATCACCAGCGCGCGATCGAAGCCGCGCGGCGCGTGGGCATGGGTAGTCATGGATCAGTGCCCCGTGACGGACATCAGTTGTTCGGCGATCGGCCCGAGGGCGAGTGCCGGAAGGAAGGTGAGCGCGCCCACGACGATGACGACGCAGGCCAGCAGCGCGACGAACAGCGGCGTATGCGTGGGCAGCGTGCCGGCCGACGGAGGCACGTGGCGCTTGGCGGCGAGCGAACCGGCCATGGCGAGCATGGCGATGGCCAGCGGGAAGCGGGCCAGGAACATGCAGATGCCGAGCAGCACGTTCCAGAACGGCGTGTTCGCCGAGAGACCGCCGAACGCGCTTCCGTTGTTGTTCGCCGCCGAGCTCACGGCATAGAGCATCTCGCTGAAACCGTGCGCGCCGGGATTGGCCACGCCCGCGACGCCGGCCGGACTCATCACCGCCACGGCCGTGCCGATCACCACCAGCGCGCAGGGAATCAGCACGGCGAGGCTCGCCATCTTCATCTCGTGCGCCTCGATCTTCTTGCCGAGGTATTCCGGCGTACGGCCCACCATGAGCCCGGCGATGAATACCGCCACCACGGCGAAGGCGAGCATGCCGTACAGGCCCGAGCCGACGCCGCCGAAGATCACTTCGCCCAGTTGCATCAGCCACATCGGCACCAGGCCGCCCAGCGGGGTGAACGAATCGTGCATGGCGTTCACCGCGCCGCAGGACGCGGCCGTGGTGATCGCCGCGAACAGGCCCGACGAAACGATGCCGAAGCGCGTTTCCTTGCCTTCCATGTTGCCGCCGCTCTGCATCGCGGAAGCCTGCGCATCCACGGCCAGGCCATGCAGCGCCGGGTTGCCGGCCTGCTCCGCGGCGACGAGGCCGACGGCCAGCGGCAGGAAAATGAGCAGCATGGTGGCCAGGATCGCCCAGCCCTGGCGGCGGTCGCCCACCATGCTGCCGAAGGTATAGCAAAGCGCCGCAGGGATGACGAAGATCGAGAGCATCTCGATGAAGTTGGAGAACGGCGTCGGATTCTCGAACGGGTGCGCGGAGTTGGCGTTGAAGAAGCCACCGCCGTTGGTACCGAGCATCTTGATCGCGATCTGCGAGGCGGCCGGGCCCATCGGCAGGGTCTGCGTGCCGTGCTGCACCGTGGCCACGTCGAGATACGCCGAGACGTTCTGCACCACGCCCTGGGACACCAGGAGCAGCGCCACCACAAGCGACAACGGCAACAACACGTAGAGCGTGGCGCGGGTCATGTCGACCCAGAAATTGCCCACGGCGCTCGCGCCGCGGCGGACGAAACCGCGCACCAGCGCAATGAGCACGGCGATGCCGGTGGCCGCCGAGAGGAAGTTCTGCACGGCAAGGGCGACGGCCTGGGTGAAGTAGCTCATCGTCGATTCGCCGCCATAAGCCTGCCAGTTGGTATTGCTGGTGAAGCTGATGGCGGTGTTCATGGCCAGGCCCGGCTCCACCGCGCCGAAATGCTGCGGGTTGAGCGGCAGCCACTGTTGCGTGCGCTGGATGACGTAGACGAAGGCCAGCCCCGCCACGTTGAAGGCGAGCATGACGAGGGCGTAGCGCTTCCAGCCCATGTCTTCGTCGGCACGGATGCCGGCGAGCCGATAGAGCAGGCGTTCGGCGCGGGTGCCGAAGCGGTTGACGCGGTTGGGCTCGTCGGCGAACACGAGGGCCATGTACTGGCCCAGGGGTTTGACGGTGGCGAGCAGCACGGCCACGAAGAGGCCGACCTGGAAGAAGTCGTTCGCGGTCATTCGAACCACTCCGGCTTCAGAAGGGCCACGCACAGGTAGCCCGCGAGAGCCACCGCGATCACGGTGGCTGCGGCGTAAACGAGGGACATGGCGGCTTCCTCAGCGGCGACCCAGGCGGTCGCAGATCATCAGGAAGCCGATCGTCATGGCGGTGAGCACGACGACGAGGAGAACGTACAGGAATTCCACGTGAGCGGTCCGTCGGTTGGGGACGGTGCGCATTCTTGGGGTTCGTGGATATTTACGGTGTATCGCCGTGGGGGTGGGGCGTAACGTTTGCGTAAATTTTCAGGAAAGAGTGGGAGACACTGGGCCCCTGCCTGCGCAGGGCGACGTGAGGTTCCATGGTGCGCAGCGATGAATCTTGCCCCTCGTCGCCCCTGCGCAGGCAGGGGCCCAGCGTCTTTCGTCACCTACCGCGCCGAACCTTCCAACCGCTCCCGGAACAGCTCATCGATCCGCCGGTACTCGTCGAACCACGAATCGGCATGCACGAACCCGTGCCGCTCCATCGGATACAGCGACATCCAGAAGTTCTTCTTATGGAGCTCGATGAAGCGCTGGTAGAGCCGGATCGAATCGCTCGCCAGCACGTTGTCGTCGATCAGACCATGCTCGATCAGCAAGGGGTCGGCCAGCTTGTCGGCATAGCGGATCGGCGAGCTGGTGGCGTAGGCCTCCGGATCGAGCTGCGGGTCATTGAGGATGTTCGAGGTGTACTCGTGGTTGTAGCTGGTCCAGTCGCTGACCGGTCGCAAGGCGGCGCCCGCCGCGAATTCGCCCGGCGCGCGCAAGAGGGCCATCAGCGTCATGAAACCGCCGTAGCTGCCGCCGTAGATGCCCACGCGCTTGCCGTCGACGCCCTGCTGCTTCACCAGCCAGGCCTTGCCGTCGAGCAGGTCTTCCAGCTCGGGATGGCCCATCTGCCGGTAGATCGCCGTGCGCCAGTCGCGGCCGTAGCCCTTCGACGCGCGGTAATCCATGTCGAGCACCACGTAACCGCGTTCCACGAGCAGGTTGTGGAACATCTGCTCGCGGAAATACGCCGGATAGGACAGGTGAACGTTCTGCAGGTAACCCGCGCCATGCACGAAGAGCACGGCCGGCCGGCCCGTCGCGTTGCCCTTGGCGTAGAGCTTCGCGTAGATCGTGCCCGCGCCGTGGGTGGAGGGAATCTCCACGATGCGCGGCGCCAGCCAGTCGTGGGCCTTGTAGGCGGGCTTGAGCGTGTCGGTAAGGTCACGCGCGCCGTTGCCGTCGGTGCTCGTCACCGCCAGTTGCGACGGCACGTAGGGCGAGGAATGCAGCACCGCCAGCATGCGGCCGTCGGGCGAGAGCGTGAAGTCGTCCATGCCTTCGTAGCGGGTGACGCGCGCGAGCTCGCCGCCCGTGGACGGCACCTTGTAGACGTCGTAGCTGTACGGCGCCACCTTGTTGCTGCGCACGTAGAACGTGGCGCCGTCGGGCGACAGCACGGGGTGGTCCACCTCGAAACGCCCGCTCGTGAGCGCGCGCGGCTTGCCGTCGAGGGGGCGCACGTAGAGCTGCGAGTAGCCGCTTTCCTCGCTCAGGTACCACAGCGTGCGACCGTCGCGCAGCCAGCCGAAGTCGTTGTCGTCCCAGTTGATCCAGGCGGTGTCGGTGAGGCGATGACGGCTCACCAGCGCATGGCGGTCGAAGTCCACCGTGGCGATCCAGCGGTCCTTGTTGTCGATCGCGCGCAACTGCACGGCGACCTGGCCGCCGTCGTCGCTCCAGACGATGCCGGGGCTGTATTCGCCGTTGACGATCAGCGGGCGCTTCTTCGGCGCGGCCAGCGCGTCGGCGCGCTCGGTCTTGCCGTCCTTGCGCAAGGCGGCCACGGTCTTCGCGCGGACGTCGGCCAGCGGGTCGCCGCCGATGCCGGGCAGCGACGCCGTGTCGAGGTCGAAGCTCAGGTGCCGGCGCAGGTCGAGCAGGCGCAGCGACTGTGGCGCCGGATCGTTGCGACCCACGTAGGAGCGGGTGGCCTCGGTTTCGGCATAACCGGAGTCGGTCACATAATGGGTGAGGTCGGCGATCTTGCCCGCGTCGGCGTCCTTGGCCTGGGTGACCACGAGCATCCAGTGGCCGTCGGGCGAGAGCGAGGTATCGGCCACGGAGAGGTTCTTGCCGAGGTAGAACGGCTCCGGTGCGCGACCCGGGTCGACCGCCGCGAGCGCATCGGCATCGGCATGCATCGCGTCCTCGTCGCCGCGAAGCTTGCGCAGCGTCGAGAACAGCGCCTGCTGGTCCTCCTTGAGGTCGTCGTCCTTGCGTACCTTCGGATCGTCCTCGGTCTTCAGCACGGCGGCCGGTGCGGCGGCGCCCGAGACGCTCCACACGAACCAGTCGTTGCCGCTGCGATAGGTCAGCAGGCGGCCGTCGAGCGAGAAGCGCGGATCGCGCTCGGTCGCGGTGCTGCGGGTAACCTGCACGGTGGTGCCGCCGGCGAGGTCGCGTACGAAGATGTCGCCGTGACGCACGAACGCCGCGTGGCGATGCGCTCGATCGAACACGGGTTGCGAGCCGTCGGCCGCCGCGACGGCGGCGGGATCGAGGCGCTCCGGCGCGCCACCGGTGGCCGCCACGCGGTAGAGATCGCGCACGGGGCTGCCGTCGCGCTTGAGCGAGTAGTAGACGTGGCTGCCGTCGACGCTCCAGTAAGGCGTTTCCACCGCGGGGCCGATCCAGTCGGGGTCGGCCATGATCGTTTCCATGTCCAGCGGCGGGGAAGCGGCGAGCGCCGGTGCGGCGGACAGGGCGGTGAGAAGGGCGGCGGCGAGTACGCGCATCAGGACATTCCGCAAGTTACAAAACGGCGAGGATAACTGGATTCGCCGATACGATCGGCTCCCACCCCTTCGGTAGGAAGGTGGCTACCGAAGGGGTGGGAGCCGATCGTATCGGCGAAAACACCATGCCTCATGCATTCACTCCCGTAGCCGTTACTGCCGGCAGGGGTGCCGAAGGTCACCCCTTTGCTAGGCTCGGGCTCTCCTTCCTCCCCGGGGACATCCCATGCGCACCCTCTACCCTCGCCTGCTCGCCGCGAGCCTGCTCGTGGCCTGCGGCGCCCACGCCGCCACGAACACCCCGCCGCCGACACCCAAGCGCATGGTGTCCGAAACCCTCGCCGGCGTGCCGGTGAACGATCCCTACCGCTGGCTGGAAAACCCCGACGCGACCGACGTGAAGCAGTGGATCGACGCGCAGAACACCTATACGGAAGCCACCATCGGCAAGGCGCCGCTGGGCAAGGAGCTCAGCGCGCGCATCCGCGAACTGGCGATCACCTCGACCACGCGCTCGTCGCCCACGCTGGCCGGCGGCACGCTGTTCTATTTCGAGAACACGCCCCCGCAGCCGCAGCCCGTGCTGGTGGCGAAGGCCTGGCCCGATGGACCGGTGCGTACCCTGGTCGACCTCAACAAGGGCGACGGCAACACCGCCATCACCGAATACTGGCCCTCGCCAAGCGGCCGCTACCTCGCCTACGGTACCGCCGAGGGCGGCAGCGAGCTGACCACCATCCACGTGCTCGACACGACCACCGGCAAGGCCTTGCCCGATGAACTGCCCTGGGCGGGTGGCGGCACCACGCCGCAGGCGCTGGCCTGGGATGCCGACGAGAAGGGCGTCACCTATGCCCGCTTCGACGCGCCCACCAAGGACAAGCCCCTGCGCGAGTTCGACGCCTACCTCGCCCACCATGTGCTCGGCCAGCCGCCGTCGAAAGACACCGTCGTCTTCGGCAAGGGCTACTCCGACGTGGCCGAATACGTTCTCCACGACGGCAACGGCGGCAAGAGCACGGCGCTGCTCGCCAACGAGGGCGACGGCGGCCCGGCCGAGGTGTTCCTGCGCAACGGCAACGGCGCGTTCCGCAAGCTGCTCGGCCACGACGCCGACGTGCGTTCGGCGAGCTGGGTGGGCAACCGCCTGTTCGTGGTGACCTTCGCCGGCGCGCCGCGTGGCAAGGTGGTGGCCTTCGATACCGACGGCAAGCGCAGCGATGTGCTGCCCGAAGGCGAGGGCGCCATCCAGCGCGTCACCGCGTTGGGCGACGGCTTCCTCGTGGTGCGCAGCGCCGGTCCCGACTGGTGGGCCGACCAGTACGACGGCAAGTCCGCCTTCGTGCGCCGCGTGCCCTTGCCGGCCACCGGCATCGTCATCGGCGGCGTGGCCGCCGAGAAGGGCCAGGCCAAGGCGCTCATCACCTACGCCGGCTGGACCGTGCCGCCGCACTGGGCCGAATACGACGGCAACACCGGTGCGCTGAAGACGGTGTTCGAAGTGAAGCCGGCCGCCGATTACTCGAAGGTGCGCGTGACCCGCGTCGAAGGCACCTCCAAGGACGGCACCAAGATTCCCGTCACCGTGATCGCGATGGACGGCACCACGCCCAACGGCAAGCGCCCCACCATCCTCTATGGCTACGGCGGCTTCGATATCCCGACGACTCCGAATTTCATCGGGCCGAACCTCGCCTGGATCGAACGCGGCGGCGTGCTCGCGTACGCGAACATCCGCGGCGGCAACGAGTACGGCGAGGCCTGGCACGAGCAGGGACAGAAGACGCGCAAGCAGAACGTGTTCGACGACTTCTACGCCGCATCGCAAGCACTCATCGACACGAAGTGGACCGACACCAGGCACCTGGGCATCCTCGGCGGCAGCAACGGCGGCCTGCTTATGGGCGCCTCGCTCGTGCAGCATCCGGAACAGTACCGCGCGGTGGTGGCGATGGTCGGCATCTATGACGTGCCGCGCCACGAGACCGCCTTCGCCAATGGCCCCTACAACCGCAGCGAATACGGCTCGGTGAAGGATCCCGCCATCGCCCGGGCGATGCTCGCCTACTCGCCGTTGCACAACGTCAAGCCGAACACCAGGTACCCGGCCGTGCTGTTCACCACCGGCGCCAACGACCCGCGCGTGGCCCCATGGCAGTCGCGCAAGTTCGCCGCCGCCGTGCAGGACGCCAGCACCTCGGGCTACCCCGTGCTGCTGCTCACCCGCATGAACGCCGGCCACGGCATCGGCGCGCCTTTCAGCCAGCGCGTCGGCAACGCGGCGCTGTCGATGACGTTCTTCGCCACGGAACTGGGCCTGGGCGAGTAACGCGTCCGGGCTCGAAGCGCCGGGCACGCGCCATCAACTAGCTCTATAGTTGACAAGCGTGTCCGGCGCGCGTATCTCTATCGCGGCCGCAATGCACGGGATGGGACGCGCATGAAAATTCTCCTCACGGATCGGGAAGCGGACGTCATGCACGTGCTGTGGACCCACGGTCCCTCGCTCGTGGCCGAGGTTCGCGAACACCTGGCGGACGACCTCGCCTACAACACGGTGCTCACGGTGTTGCGCACCCTCGAAGCCAAGGGCTACGTGGGACATGAGGAAGCGGGGCGCGGGCACCGGTACTTCGCCAGCGTCAAGCAGCAGGCGGCACGCAAGAACGCCGTGCAGCACCTGACCGACAAGCTGTTCAAGGGTTCCGCGGAGCTGCTCTTCACGCATATGGTGACGGAGCAGAAACTGAGCGACGAGCAGATACGACGCCTGCAGCAGTTGCTGGCCGAGCGCACCGGCAAGGACGCTTCGCGGTGATCGCATGGATGCTCTATGCCTTGCTGGTGTCGACGGCATTGAGCATCGCGGCGCTCGTGGCGGAGCATGCGGGCAGGGTCCGCGGAGGTGTCACGCGGTGGGCATGGGTGGCGGCGCTCTTCGGTTCGCTGGTCCTGCCCACGGCACTCGCCTTCGGCTCCCTGACGATTCCCGACATCATCGGGGCGACCCGTTCGCCGACGCCGATCGTCCTGCGCGACGTGACATCGATTCCGACACCGGTAGTGTTGCTGGATGTCGATGGCGCCTTGCCGCTGGCCCGGACCGTCGACGTCGACACGCTCGCGCAAGCGACCTGGGCGGCGATGTCGGGGTTCATGGTGTCGCTGATGGCGGCGGCAAGCCTATGGCTGCGACGACGCAAGCGTGGATGGCGTGAAGCACGCCTTTGCGGTGAGCGCGTCCTCGTCGCGAGCGACGCCGGGCCCGCGGTCGTCGGCGTCGTACGCTCGCGTATCGTCGTTCCCGCCTGGTTGCTCCAGGTCGGCAAGGACCGACAGCGATGCGCGATCGCGCATGAACGTTCGCATCTGTCGGCTCGCGATCCGCAAGTCGTCGCGCTGGCACTGGCCGTCGTCGCATGCATGCCGTGGAATCCGTGGTTGTGGTGGCAGTTCCATCGACTACGTCGCGCCATCGAGATCGACTGCGACGCCCGCGTCCTGCGGGACGGACACGACCCGGTGGTGTACTGCGAAACACTGCTCCACGTCGGCAGGCAGCGCTCGCGCGCCACGCCGATCCTCCCCGCGATGTCGGCCTCCGCGTCCTTCCTCGAACGACGCATCCGCCAGATACTGCGCAGGCCGGGCCGGTGGGCCCGCGTGTCGGCCGCCACGCTGGGATGCGTGGCATCGGCCATGGCCGTCGTCGCGGCACAGGTGACGCCGCCCGGCAACGCGCTGGATCGCTACACGGGCTTCTACGAGATCAGCCCGATCTCACTCGTTACCGTCGAGCGCGAAGGCAACGGCCTCACGATCGGCATCACGGGACAGGTGTCCGTACCCCATCCTTTCCATGTCGTGCCCACCGGCGACGCACGGTTCGCGGTCGAGGGAAAAGAGGGGACCACGGTGCGTTTCGTCGACGATGCGCAAGGCCGGCCCGTTCGATTCGTGGCGACGCAGGACGGACGCGACGTGATCGACCGGCCGCGTGTCGACACAGCGCGGGCCACCCGGATCCGGGCCGCGCTCGCGGCACGCATCGAGGCGCAGAAACCGTTTCCTGGCAGCGAAAAGGCTTTGCAGCTGCTTCTCAGCGACACGCGCTCCAGCGCGGGAATGAGCGCCGAGCTGGCCCGCGTTCGATCCGAGAACCGGGCCTTCCGCGAACGGTTCCTCGCCGATCTCGGCCCCGTGCAGTCGTATGCGTTCACCGGCGTCACGAAGTTCGGCTCCGACAGCTATCGCGTGATACGCCAGCACGACACGGAGACCGTCCTCCTGGTCCTCGACGAGGACGGGACACTGGCGAGCGCCCTGCAATACACCGGAACCCGGAACTGGTAAGCCCCAAGGAGCCGTGAAGCCATGAAACGTAACGCATCGCGCTACGCCCTTCTGTCCTGTCTCGCGTGGGCGTCGTGCGCCACGGTGACCGCGGGAGCCGCCGACGTGCCGCCGGGTATCCACGCCGGCACCCTGCAAGGTGCGTCCTACCGCATCGACATCCCCGCGAACTGGAACGGCGACCTGGTCATGCTGATGCACGGCTATCAACCGGTGGGCGCGCCGGTAACGAAGCCAATGGAAGCGGCCGACGCCACGCCCGTGTTCCTGAAGAAGGGTTACGCGGTCGCGCAGAGCCAGTACGCCTCCCAGGGCTGGGCCGTTGGGGATGCCATCGCCGACAACGAGCGCCTGCGCCAGTACTTCACCCATACCTACGCACGCCCTTCGCATACCTACCTCTATGGCTTCTCGCTCGGAGGCCTGGCGGCGGCGGCCAGCATCGAACGCTATCCGCACGCCTACACCGGTGCGATGATCACGTGCGGCCTGACGGTATCGACACCCGAATTTCTGGCACGTGGCGTCGTCGAACCGCTCGTCGCGTTCGACGCGTTGTTCCCCGGCGTTCTGCCCGACCTGGCGGCGCCCGACTCACCGCCATCGATCGCGCCGGACGCCATCGCCCAGGCCCTGCAGACGCGCCCGGACGAAGCGGCCCTGCTCGAAAAGCGCCTGCAGGAAACACCGCAGACGCTGCCGCCGCTCCTGGGCCTCTACTACATGGCGTTGCGCGAGCTGGAACAGCGTGCCGGCGGCATGCCCGTGGACAATCGCAAACAGGTTTACGAAGGCTTCGGCGACGACGACGACGTCAACCGCCGCGTCCATCGCTACACCGGTTCGCCGGCCGCCGTGGCGTATGCCCGACGAAACGTCACGCTCACCGGCCACGTGGCCACGCCCGTGGTGATGCAATGGAACGTTTTCGACGAGACGGTACCGGCGCGGTTCCATGACGTGTATCCGCGGCAAATCCGCGCCGCGGGCAAGGGCCGGTGGTTGACCGTCCTGCCGCCCACGGGCAACGGCCATTGCAACTTCACCGAAGCGGACACGGCTACCGCCTTTGATGTCCTCGTGGGCAAGGCCGGGGGCCGCTAGCGCCTTCGACACGCCGCACGCTCCCGCGCACGGTCGTCGAAATCGAATATTCTTGCGGCGCGGCCAAGGTGGGCCGTGTCCTACAAGGAAGCGTTCGTGATCGTGCCGGACCTGTTCACCCTGCCCGCCTTCGTGGCCTACCTCGGCCTGGGCATCCTGTATTTCGTCGCCTTCGTGGTGACCTACATCTGGATCACGCCGCAGCGGGAGATGGCGCTGATCCGCGAGGGCAACCTCGCCGCCGCCATCAGCCTGGGTGGCGCGATGATCGGCTTCGTGCAGCCGCTGGCGAGCGCCATCGCGCACAGCGTGAACCTCGTCGACCTCGCCCTGTGGGGCGCCGTGGCCTGGGCCGTGCAGTTGCTGACCCACCTCGTGCTTCGCCTCGTCGTGCGTGACCTGCGCGGCCGTATCGAGGCCGACGTGCGCTCGGTCGCCCTGTTCGTGGCCTTGGTCGCGGCCTGCGTCGGCACCCTCAACGCCGCCGCCATGACCTACTGAGGGCGTCGTCGTGGCCAACGCGAAGAAGCCCGGGAAAGAAAAGAAGAACCGAGGGCAACTCGGCCCAAGGGCCGACGCCAAGTTCAACCTGCCCGCCGGGTACAAACACCCGTCGTTCTCGCCTCCGCCGGAGCCGCTGTTCGGCAAGGGCAAGCGCATGCGTTCCGCGGCCGTCGCCGTGGGCATCATCGGCCTGTTCGGCTACGCGGTCTGGCCGCGCACCGACGTGCAGCGCAACAGCTACGCCAGCAAGGAAGACTGCGAGCACGACTACGCCACCGGCCAGTGCTCGTACGATGAAGGCAAGCAGGGCAACTCGAGTTACTCGACCGGGTATCACTATTACGGCCCCTGGTATCGCAGCGACTGGCGGACGAACCCGGTGCAAGGCGACCCCGGACCCGGCCGTACGTTCGCCAGCGGTTCGTCGAGCGGCGCCAGCAGCCGCGGGCCGACCGGCTTCGATTTCGGCTCACGCGGCGGCTTCGGCTCGACCGGACGCGTCTCGGCACGGGGCGGCTGATGCGCAGGGAGACGATACGGCCACGCGACGACTGGCAGCGTGAGGTCGAAGCCGTCGGGTTCGGTTTCCATACGGTCGACGGCCAGCCGTACTGGCGCGAAGACGCCTGCTACGTGTTCGACGAAGACGCCATCGACGAGGCGGAAGTCGCCACGCGCGAACTGCACGCGCTCTGCCTCGATGCCGTGGACCGCATCGTCCGCGACGGCCGTTACGACCAGCTCGGCATCGGTGAACGCGGCGCCGCGCTGGCCGAACGCAGTTGGTGGAATCGCGACCCGTCACTCTACGGACGCATGGACCTTTCCTGGGACGGCCAATCGCCGCCGAAACTGCTCGAATACAACGCCGACACGCCCACCTCGCTTTTCGAAGCCTCGGTGGTGCAGTGGTACTGGCTGGAAGCGCGCTACCCGGACGCGGATCAGTTCAACTCCATCCACGAGAAGCTGATCGAGCGTTGGCGCACGGTCGGCGGCGGCCAGCGCGTGCATTTCGCCGCGTGCTACGACAACCCCGAAGACGGCACCACCACCGATTACCTGCTCGACACCTGCATGCAGGCCGGCCACGAGGTGCAGGCGCTCGACATCGAGGAGATCGGCTGGTCGGGTCGCGACTTCATCGACCTGGCCGACCGGCCGATCGACCGCCTGTTCAAGCTCTATCCCTGGGAATGGCTGCTGGACGAAGCCTTCGGCGAACACATCCCGACCGCGAACATCCGCTGGATCGAACCGCCCTGGAAGATGCTGCTGTCGAACAAGGCGATCCTGCCGCTGCTATGGGAGTTCTTCCCCGGCCACCCGAACCTGCTGCCCGCCAGCCTGCGCCGCGAGGACATCCCCGGTACCGCCGTCGCCAAACCGTACTGGGGCAGGGAAGGCGAGGGCATCGCCATCCTCGACCCGCACCAGGGTGCGGTGCTGGCGCCGCAACGCGTGTATCAGGCTCTCGCCCCCTTACCGGTGTTCGACGGCCGACACGCGCTCGTCGGCTCGTGGATCGTCGGCGACGAGCCCGCCGGCATCGGCATCCGCGAGGACGGCGATCGCATCACGCGGAACACGAGTTGCTTCGTGCCGCACCTTTTTCGTTGAGGCCTTCGCCTCAGCGAACGTGTTTGTCGAGAAACGGCAGCACGTAGCCGGCGATCGCGTCGGCCTGCTCTTCCCACGGAAAGTGACCGGCATCGAGCAGGTGCACCTCGGCGTCGGGCACGTCGCGCCGATAGGCTTCGCCGCCCGCACCGATGAATGACGGATCATTCTTGCCCCATACCACCAGCGTCGGCGGACGATGGCTGCGCAGCCAGGCCTGCCAGGCGGGGTAGGCGGCCACGTTGGTGCGGTAGTCGTAGAGCAGCGACGCCTGGATCTCGCGTTGGCCGGGGCGGGCGAGGTGGGCGATTTCGTCGCCCCATGCGTCGGGATCGTATTTTTCCGGGTGCGACGTGCCCGCGGTATGGCGTTGTTCGGTCGCCGTGGGCGAGATGAAGGTTTCGAAGACCTCGGGGTGGGCGGCGGGATCTTTCCAGTATTCGCCGATCAGCGTCCATTTCTTGCCTAGCCCTTCGGGGTACGCGTTGGCGTTGGACACCACCAGCGCGGTAACGCGTTCGGGATGCTTCAGCATGAGGCGGAACCCGACCGGGCCGCCGTAGTCGTGGAGGTAGAGCGCGTACTTGCGCAAGCCCAGTGCGCCGAGGAAACCGTCGGTCGTCTCGGCCAGGTGATCGAACGTGTAGGCGTAGGCGGCCGGCGCGGGCGCATCGCTCTGGCCGAAGCCCGGAAAGTCGGGCGCGATCAGGTGGTAACGCGTGGCCAGCAGCGGAAAGAGCGTGGCGAACTCGCGCGACGACGACGGAAAGCCGTGCAGGAGCACCAGCGTGGGCGCGTCCTTCGGGCCGGCCTCGCGGTAGAAGATGCGCACGCCGTCCACCGATACGTAGTGGTAGGTGGTGCTGGCATGCGTGGCTACGAGGGGTGCCGCCTGCGCGGCGGTGGCGAGCAGCATGCCGCCCGCGAGGATGCCCAGGGTCTTCATGTCGTCGTCTCGTCCGGAAAAGGGGATACACCCTGGTTCGCTCGGGCATCCCGCGGGGTTACATCATGACGGTCCCTCCCGGGCTGCGTCGTGCGCCGGTGCTTCCGCTAGGATGCATGGCTGTCGAACTACGGACGAACCCCATGCCCCTGCCCACCGTCGAACACGAAACCCACGCCTCGCCCACCTGGTCGGTGATCTGGCTGCACGGCCTGGGCGCCGACGGCAACGACTTCGTGCCGATCGTGCCCGAGTTGGTCGATCCCTCGTGGCCGGGCGTGCGCTTCGTCTTTCCGCACGCGCCGGTGCGGCCGGTGACGGTGAACAACGGCGTGCCGATGCGCGCTTGGTACGACATCAAGGGCCTGGCCATCGCCGACAAGCAGGATGCCGAAGGCATCCGCGCCTCCATCGCCGAGGTGGAATCGCTCATCGCGCGCGAAAACGAGCGCGGGATACCCAGCTCGCATATCGTGCTGGCCGGCTTCTCGCAGGGCGGCGCCATGACGCTCTCCGCGGGCCTGCGCCACCGCGAAGCGCTGGGCGGGTTGCTCGTGCTTTCCGCCTACCTGCCACTGCACGACACCATCGAGGCCGAACGCAGCGGCGCCAACCACGCCACGCCGGTGTTCTGGGGCCACGGCACGGCCGACCCGGTGGTGCCGATGGCGCTGGGCCAGCAGTCGCGCGAGTTCCTGGAGGCGCTCGGCCATCGCATCGACTGGCATACCTACCCGATGGGCCACCAGGTCAGCCTCCCCGAGATCGCCGACATCCGTGCCTGGCTGACGGAACGCTTCACCGACGCGTGACCCCGCGCGCGGCGTCGGGGACGGGCATCCGGCATACTCCGCCGCATGCCCGCCGAGCCGCGCCCTTCCACGCCCCTGCCCGACTTCTGCAGCCTGCCCGTGCTGTTCGCGCTGCTCGTGGTCGGGGCGCTCACCGTCACCCTCATGCGGCTCGCGCCCGGCGCCACGGGCGGCTGGCGCGAATACTGCGCGGCCGTGCTGTTCACGAGCTGGCTGTCGATCCTGCTCACCGTGGCGCTGTGCAAGCTGCGCACGCCGATGCAGCGGCTGCCCGGCCATTGGCCTTATGCCGCCGTCTGGCTGCTGCTGGTGGCGCTGACCGCGGCGGCGGCCGCCGTGCTGGAGTGGATCGACCGCGGCCTCGCACTCGGCATCGGCCCGTCGGCACCGACCCGCTTCACCGTCCAGGCCGGGCTGGCGGCCGGCCTCCTCGGCGCCTGCCTGCTGCGCTACTTCTACGTGGTGGCGCAATGGCAGGCCCGCGTCGCGGCGGAGGCGCAGGCGCAGGTGGCCGCGCTGCAGGCGCGCATCCGTCCGCATTTCCTCTTCAACAGCATGAACACCGTGGCCGCGCTGATCGGCATCGACCCACGCGCCGCGGAACGCACCGTGGAAAACCTCGCCGAGCTGTTCCGCGCCGCGCTCGGCGACGATCGTGACGGCACGGGCACGCTCGGCGACGAGTGGCGCCTCGTCGACCGCTATCTCGACATCGAAGCGTTGCGCCTCGGCGAGCGCCTGCGCGTGGAGCGCCGCCTGGAGGCCTCCGAAGCGTTGCCGATGCCGCACCTGCTCTTGCAACCGCTGGTGGAAAACGCGATCCGCCACGGCATCCAGCCCCGTGTCGACGGCGGCCTGCTGCGCATCGTCGCGCGCGCCGTGCCCGGCGGAACGGAACTGTGCGTGGACAACCCCCTGCCGCCGTCTCCCGCGCCAGCCGGGACGGGGCATGGCCTGCGCAACGTGCGCGAGCGCGTGCGTTATCTCTACGGCGACCGCGCCCGCGTGCATGTCGAAACCATCGGCGATCGCTTCGCCGTCACCCTGTTTCTGCCGGAGGCGGCGCATGCGCGTGCTGATCGCCGATGACGAACCGCTCGCGCGCACGCGGCTGGCCGCGTTGCTCGCCCACCACCGCGACGTCGAGGTCGTCGGCAGCGTCGCCGACGGCGAGGCGACGATCGCCGCGTGTTCGACGTTGCACCCCGACATCGTGCTGCTCGACATCGACATGCCCGGCCTGCGCGGCACCGAGGCGGCGAAACGGCTCGCCGCCTTACCCGCGCGACCGCAGGTGGTGTTCTGCACGGCTTACGAAACGCACGCCCTGCAGGCCTTCGACCTGGGCGCCACCGATTACCTGCTCAAACCGGTGCGCGCCGAACGCCTCGAGGAAGCCCTGCGCCGTGTCGCGGCCCGGCTCACGGCCACGTCCGCGCCGGTACCGCCGCCCGACGCATGGTTGCGTGCGCGCAGCGGCAACGGCGAATGGCGCATCGCGCTCGCCGACGTGATCTACCTGCTGGCCGACGAAAAATACGTCGCCGTGCACCACGTGGGCGGCACGCACCTGATCGACGATTCGCTGCGCCAGCTCGAAGCGGCGCACGGCGAACGACTGGTACGCCTGCACCGCAATTGCCTGGTGCCGCGGCATCGCCTGCTCGGCCTGAAGACCCTCCCCGACGGCCGCGTGCTTTCCCGGCTCGACGGCAGCGACGAAACCCCGGAAGTGAGCCGACGCAACCTGCCGGCCGTGCGCCAGCTGCTGCGCGGCTGAGCGAAGGGCCATCGATTGGGCGACAATAGCGCGCAACGCTCCATCCCTTCCAGGACCCTCATGACCGCACCGCTTCGCATCGCAACGCGCAAGAGCGCGCTGGCCCTTTGGCAGGCCGAACACGTGGCCGGCCTGCTGCGGACGGCCCATCCGGGGCTCGCCGTGGAGCTGGTGCCGCTGTCCACGCGGGGCGACGAGATCCTCGACCGCTCGCTGGCCACCGTCGGCGGCAAGGGCCTGTTCCTCAAGGAACTGGAAATCGCGATGCAGGACGGTCGCGCCGACATCGCCGTGCATTCGCTCAAGGACGTGCCGGCCGAACTGGAGCCGGGCTTCACGCTGGCCGCGATCCTCGAACGCGCCGACGCCGCCGATGCCTTCATCAGCAACGGTTACGAAAAGCTCTCCGACCTCCCGCACGGCGCGAAGGTCGGCACCTCGTCGCTGCGCCGGCAGGCCCAGGTACACGCCCTGCGTCCCGACCTGCAACTGCTCGACCTGCGCGGCAACGTGAACACGCGCCTGGCCAAGCTCGACGAAGGCCAGTACGACGCCATCATCCTCGCGTGCGCGGGCGTGGAGCGCCTTGGCCTGGGCCATCGCATCCGCACGCGCCTGGCCAGTCCCGACTGGCTGCCCGCCCCGGGGCAGGGTGCCATCGCGGTGGAGGCCCGCGCCGACGACGCTCGCACGATCGAGCTGCTGAAGGCGGTCGACGACGCGCACACGAGGCTCGCCATCGATGCCGAGCGCGCACTCAACGAGAAACTGGGCGGCAGCTGCGCGGTCGCGATCGGCGCGCTTTGCGTGCTGGGCGAGCGCGGGCTCACGCTGCACGGGCTGGTGGGGGATGCGGCCAGCGGCGAGCTGGTTCGTGCGCAGGCCAGCATCGAAGGCGACCGACCCGTGGAGCTGGGGCATGAGGTGGCGGCCTTGTTGCTGTCGCAGGGCGCCGACGAGTTGCTCAAGCCCCAACGCTGACGCAACCCCCATCGCGGACAGGGTCCGCTCCCACCCTTCGGTAGGCAACCTCGCTACCGAAGGGTGGGAGCCGCGATGTCCGGCGAAGAGGGCGACTCAGAAGTTGTAGACGAGGTTCGTCGTCATCAGCTTGTCGGTGCTCACCGTGCCCGGCTGCGTATCGCTGTTGTAGCGGATCTGGTAACCCACCTTCAGCGCCATCTTCTTGGTCATGCTCACCGACACGCCGATGTCGTTCTGGTAGTACTGGTTCTTCGAGCCCGCTTCGACCAGCAGCGTGTCTTCCAGCGCGGTGTTGTCGGTCAGGCGGTACTTGCCGTTCACCAGGCCACGACCCACCACCTCGCTTTCCGCGTCCGGCGTGTAGCGCTCGCTGACGGGGTTGCCGTCCGCACCCAGCACCGGGGTGCCGTCGGCGTTGAGTACCGCACGATCGGACTTCGCCGGCTGATAGCGCTTGAAACCGGGGCCGATTTCGAACGAGAGCTCGGCGCGTTCGTTCTTCAGGGCGATGTAGCCGTAGCCCACCGAGACGATGCCCTGCCAGGTGTTCGCGCCGAAGTCGTCGTGCTCGTAACGCGCGGCGGTCACCACGTAGCTGCGCGGATCGAACTTGTAGCCCACCGAGGCGCCGGTGTCGTAGCGGTTGGCGGTGGTGCTGAACTTGTCGACGGTATTGCCGTCGGGGTCGGTCACCGCGACCTCGCCCTTCGAACGCAGGCCGTTGAGGAAGAAGTTGTTCTTCCAGACCTCGTTTTCCTGGCTCAGGCCGAGCTTGGCGTTGGCGTTCTCCGAACGGGAGTTGCCGCGCGAGGAGGCGAAACCGAATTCGCCCGAGCCGGTCCAGCCGCCGTTCTGCGAAGGGTTGGCATCCTGCGCCGGGGTGGTGGTGGCGGCGTCCTGGGCCTGCGCGGCGAGAGGCAGCGCGGCAAGGACGAGCGTGGCGATAAGCAGTTTTTTCATCGTCTACCCGAAGTGTGTTTGAAACAGGTTGTCATACGGCCGTCCAGACGGCCATGGGTGGCGCACCCCCGCGCCGAAATACCTTTGCCTAGCCCGTGGCCAACTGCGCGTAGGCCACGCCGTAGAGCCGATGCTCCAGACATTGACCGATAGCGCAGCTTAACGTCGCCACACCGGCCGTCAGCAGCTGTGTCGCGGGCTCGCCGTGGGTCACCAGCAGCACGCAGGGCAGGCCCACGGACAGCACCGCCACGCCGAAGCGACTGCCCAGCAACGACAGGCCCCAGCGTCCGCCCACGGTCCGCGCCTCCGCGCCGTTGTCGGCGGCGAACCGGCGCAGCGCCCGCCAGCGCATGCCTTCGACCACGCCCGCGGCCAGCGCGACCGCGAGCAATCCCAGCCGCCAGGGATTCCCGGGGCCGGTGGGCATCTGCCCTTCGATGCACAGCCAGAACCACAGGCCTCCGGCGAAGAGGCCGGATATGGTGCGGCCGAAGGGCTGCAGGTTGGCCAGCGCCGCCAGGTCGGCCGGCAGGGGTCGTGCCGCCGCGCGGGCCGTATAGACCAGGGTCGCCAGGCTGCACAGCATGAGGGCCGCGCCGGCCAGGCGCGTGGCCCAGAAGTCGTTGCCGCCCCGCGCCAGCCCGGCCAGCGCCAGCATGGGCAGGTAATTGGCCATGGCGACCAGGCCTTCCCGCGTCGGCATCATCCGCTTCACCGGGTTCCAGCCGTGCCAGTCCGGGGCGAATCGCAATCTCAGGCAGGTCGCGACCAGGCCCGTGCTCGCGAGCACCAGGCCGATGGCCAGCGGCACCAGCACCTCGCCGCGGCCATCGGGGTACAAGCCCAGGGCCAGCGAGGTGCCCAGCACCATCCATAAGCCGTAGCCGCCCGCCGTGGCGGTCTGGACGATCGCCATCGGAACGGAAAACAGGCTATGGGCGCGAGTCGCGTCGCCGTGGGGTTCATGCCGGTCCAGGGCGACGGACGACGCTTCGTTCGGTTCCGTCATGCTCGAGGGGCCTTGCGGCGAATCGCAAAGCAGCATTTTTGCGCCTATCGCCCCCGGGCGCAAACCCGGCCCCCCGCCCTTGCGGACGGCCCCGGCCGACGCCATGCTTGGTGCGCGTAGATACGGGCGTCACGACCCATTCGGTCACACTAGTTCGCGCATCCTTTTTCGCTCCACCTGCCGGCGACATCCATGGACCGCTACGAGCGCATTCTCACCCTGCACCGCCTGCTGAAATCGGCCCATTACCCGGTGCCGCTTTCCCGCCTCATGGACGAGCTGGAATGCTCGCGCGCCACCCTTTACCGCGATGTCGCCTTCCTGCGCGACGCGCTGGGCGCCCCGGTACAGAGCGTGGCCGGCGAACAGGCCTCGTTCCGCTACGAGGCCGGCGAGGGCGACAGCTTCGAGCTGCCGGGCCTGTGGCTGACCAGCGACGAGCTGGCGGCCCTGATGGCCCTGAACGAACTCATCGGGCGCTCCGACCCGGGCGTGCTGGCCGGTGCGCTCGCCCCGTTCAAGGCACGCATCGAGCGCCTGCTCTCCGACCACGGCAGCGGCAAGTCGCTGCCGGTGGACCGCATCCGGGTGATCTCTTGGGGTGCGCGCAAGATGGACCAGCAGGTGTTCCGCGTGGTGGCCGGTGCCGTGCTCGAACGCAAGCAGCTCACCTTCCGCTACCGGGCACGCACCACCAACGCCGACAGCAAGCGCACGGTGTCGCCGCAGCGCCTCACCCACTACCGCGACAACTGGTACCTCGACGTGTGGGATCACGACCGCGAGGCGCTACGCAGCTTCGCCGTGGACCGCATCGCCGAACCCCACGCGCAGGACGCCCGCGCCCGCGACGTGGAGGAAGCCGAGCTCAACGACCTGCTCGCCTCCAGCTACGGCATCTTCGCCGGCAAGCCGAAGGCCTGGGCCGTCATCCGTTTCTCCTCGCACGCCGCGCGCTGGGTGGCCGACGAGCACTGGCATTCGCAGCAGAAGGGCGAGTGGATGCCCGACGGCCGCTACGAGCTGAAGGTGCCGTACTCCAACCCGCGCGAGTTGCTGATGGACGTGCTCAAGTACGGACCCGACGCGGAGGTCGTCTCGCCGCTGCCGTTGCGCGAGGAAATGAAGATCCTGCTCCAGCTCGCCCTCTCCGGGTACCAGAACGGGTCCGGTAACCCGCGTTGAACGTTCCATGAGCGATTTCGACATCGCCGATCCCGGCGCCGTACCCGCGATCCAGGCCATTCCGCGCAAACCTCGCGTCGCGCTCGCGCTCGGCGCCGGCGCCGCGAAGGGGCTGGCCCACATCGGCGCGATCGAGGTGCTCGAAGAACGCGGCTTCGAGATCGTCGCCATCGCCGGCACCTCGATGGGCGCCCTCATCGGTGGCATCTACGCGATGGGCAAGCTCGAGGTGTACCGCGACTGGGTGTCGACGCTCGCCCGCTTCGACGTGTTGCGGCTGGTCGACTGGAGCTTTTCCGGCGGCGGCTTCATCAAGGGCGACCGCATCATGGCCGCGCTGCGCGAGCTGATCGGCGAGGTGAACATCGAGGAACTGGCGATCCCCTACACGGCGGTCGCCACCGACCTGGATCGCGAGCGCGAGGTGTGGCTCACGCGCGGCCCGCTGTTCGATGCGATCCGCGCGTCCATCGCCATCCCGACGCTGTTCCGCCCCTACGCGCACGAAGGCCGCCGCCTCGTCGACGGCGCGCTGCTCAATCCGCTGCCGGTGCTGCCGCTGATGCGCGAGGACGCCGACTACGTGGTGGCGGTGAGCGTCGATGGCGCGGCGGAATTGCAGAAGACGCCGGAAAAGGACGTGACCGCGGTCGCCGACGCGGGCTACGTCTCGAAACTGGGGCGAATGATCGGCAAGGTGCTGCCGCGCGGCGAGCCGAAGCTACGCGATCCGGGGGCCTTCGAACTGATGACCCAGGCCATGGACCTCATGCAGGCCAACCTCTCGCGCCTGCGCCTGGCCGCCTACCGGCCCGACCTGCTGATCGAGCTGCCGCGCAACGTGTCGGCGGTGTACGAGTTCTATCGGGCGCGCGAGCTGATCGAGCTGGGGCGGAGGAAGACGGAGGAGGCGCTCAGCGGATGGGAACCGCGGGGCTTGCCTGTGCGCTGAGGCACGCTGGATTCGCCGATACGATCGGCTCCCACCCCTCCGGTAGCCGGGTATCGAAGCCCTGCTGCCGATGATCCGTACGTCGGGAGACGGGGCACGAACCTGCCACCGGAGGGGTCGGAGCCCCTTCGGTAGTCGGCTATCGAAGTCCTGCTGCCGATGATCCGTACGTCGGGAGACGAAGCACGAACCTGGCTACCGAAGGGGTGGGAGCCGATCGTATCGGCGAATCGGCGTGTCAGATTTCCTCAGTGCGCGTGACCTTGGCCCGGCGCATCAGCCACGCCACGCCGCGCAGGTCGGCCAGCCCCACCCACAGGCGATCGAGCATGCCGTACTTCGACGTGCCCGCCGTGCGTGGACGGTGGCCCACCGGCACGCTCTGGCTGGCGAAGCCCGCGCGCTTGACCAGGGCCGGCAGGTAGCGGTGCATGTGGTCGAAATAGGGCAGGCGCAGGAAGGTGTCGCGCTCGAACAGCTTCAGGCCGCAACCGGTATCCGGCGTGTCGTCGCGCAGCATGCGCGAGCGCACCGCGTTGGCGACCTTCGAGGAGATGCGCTTGTTGAAGCTGTCCCGACGGGTGACGCGCCAGCCGGCGAAGAGTTTCATATCGGGCGCCGCGCCGTCGCGCGCGGCGAGCAGCTTGGGGATGTCGGCCGGGTCGTTCTGGCCATCGCCGTCGAGCGTGGCCACCCATGGCGCGCGCGCCGCGCGCACGCCGTTCCACACGGCCGTGCTCTGCCCGCTGCGGGTCACGTGGCGGATGATGCGCAGCTCCGGATACTGCGCGCGCGCCGCCGTGAGCACCGCCACGCTGTCGTCGGTGCTGTCGTCGTCGACGTAGATGATCTCGAAGTCGATCCGGCCGCGCAGGGCCGATGCGATCTCGGCGAGGAGGGGCGGGATGTTGTCGCGCTCGTTGAAGACGGGCACGACCACGGCGAGGTCGGTCATCGCGGTTCCGGGCTAGGGGATTCGGGGCGGCATTATCGCCCAACCGGCGCCGGATGGGGCCGCGGACGCGGCCGGTCGTTCAGATCCGGCCCACGGCCTGCGGCACGGGCCCCTCGATGGCCGAGCGCCACGCGCGTGCCACGGCATCCATGGCGTGGCGGCTGGCGCCTTCCTGCGCCATCACCACCAGCGTGCCGCCATGCAGGGCCAGGGCGCGACCGTCCCAGCCCTCGCGATGGAAACTCGTATCGGCGTCGCTCATCTTGCCCGGCATGTACAGCGCCACCACGGGCTCGTCGTTCATGCGGGTGACCACGTGCACGGCCGGGTACGGACCCACCATGCAGTCGTGCACGTAGGTGACGCCCTGCGGCGCCGGCCCCTTGAGCGGAACGGCGCGCCCGGCGAATCCGGCTTCCACGTCCGTATCGGCGATGGGAGCGGTCATCGCCAGGGAGTCCGCCTCGTAGGGCATGTGCGCCACGGCGAGGGCGGGCAACGACGTGGCATCGGCGTGGCGCCAGAGCATGCCGCCACCCATGACCGCGATCAGCAACGAGGCGGCCATCGCCATCCAGGCCCGGCGGCGACCGACCTGGACGCGGCGCTCCGCCGTCGCCTGGGCGAGCAGGATACGGTCGGCGAGCCCCTCCGGGACGGGCACGGCGAGCGCCGCCTCGAGGTCGTCGTCGAAACGCTGTGCGCGCTGCCAGAAGGCGGCGCAGCCTTCGGTGCAGGTATCGCGGTGGGCGAGCAATTCGGGGGCGCGCGAACGCGGCTCGGCGCCGATGCGGCGGCGGAAGTCGAGGCAGTTCATCGACGGACTCCCTCCGTGGTCGATTTCCCGCCGCCCAGCAGCTGCTTCAGGCGTTGGCGGGCACGAAAGAGCTGGGTCATCACGGCACCCGGCTGCTGGTCGGTGGCGGCGGCGATCTCGTCGCAGCTCATGCCCCCCAGCACCTGCATGGCGAGCGGCTCGCGGTATTTGTCGGGCAGCTTCAGCATGGCGTCTCGCACCTGTGCGGCGTCGCCACTGCGTTCGGGGCTGGCGAAGGCGGCATCCTCGGGCACGCTGTCGTCCAGCTCCACGGTGTCGAAGCGCTTGCGCTCGTAGAGCCGCGCATGCTCGCGGCGAAGGATCGTGATGAGCCAGGGCTTGGCCGACTCGGCGTCGCGAAGGGCATCGAGGTTTTTCCAGGCGCGCAGGAAGGTCTCCTGGACCAGGTCCTGGGCGACGGTCTCCGAGCGCGACAGCCAGAAGGCGAACCGGTAGAGGTCGGCCGACAGGGCGCGCACCATGGCTTCGTACTGGCGCTGTTTCGGGTTCACGTTCCCTTTGACCGGCGCCATCGGTATTTCCTTACATCTCAGCGGATCTTGCTGAGGATGCCGTCCAGCTCGTCGTTGCTGTGGTAATGGATCACCAGCTTGCCCTTGCCGCCGCGGCCATGGGCCACTTCCACGCGGGTGGCGAAGCGCTCGGCCAGCTCACGCTCGAGGTTGGCGATGTTGGGATCGGCCGGCATCGCCGACTTGGCCTTGCCCTTGGGCGCCAGCTGCGCCTTGCGGGCCGCCTCTTCCAGCTCGCGCACGGTCCAGCCGTGGCGGGCGGCCTCGAGCGCCAGCGGCTCGGCCACGCTGGCCGGCAGCGTCAGCAGGGCGCGGGCGTGGCCCATCTCCAGCTTGCTCTCGTCGAGCAACTGCTTGATCGACGCGGGCAATTCCATCAGGCGCAGCAGGTTGGACACCGCCGCGCGAGAACGGCCGACGGCATCGGCGGCCTGCTGGTGGGTAAGATCGAATTCGTCGATCAGGCGCTGCAGGGCCTGGGCCTCTTCCAGCGGGGTGAGTTCCTGGCGCTGGATGTTCTCGATGAGGGCCATGGCGAGCACGGACTGCTCGGGCACGTCCTTCACCAGCGCGGGGATCTCGCTCATCGAAGCGCGCTGCGCCGCGCGCCAGCGGCGCTCGCCGGCGATGAGTTCGTAGCTGTTCTTGCCGATGGCGCGCACGACCACCGGCTGGATCAGGCCCTGGGCCTTGATCGAGGCGGCGAGTTCGTCGAGGGCCTCGTCGTTCCAGTGGCGGCGCGGCTGGTACTTGCCGGCCTGGATCTGGTGGATCGGCAGCGTACGCAACTCGCCTTCCTGCTCGATCACCGAGGGAGCGGCTTCCGGGCCGGAGCCGCCACCGAGGAGGGCATCGAGGCCACGGCCCAGACCACGTTTCTTCGCTGCTGCCATGGGGTCTCCTTAAGGCGTCGTCGGGGTCGCGCCGCCGGCGTCGTTCGCCGCATCGACGTCCACGGGGGTGTCGTCCGCGGTGCCCTGGGTGCGGGCCCGGTCGCGGCGGATGATCTCCCCGGCCAGGCCGATGTAGGCGATGGCGCCGCGCGAGCCGCGGTCGTAGAGATGGATGGGCTGCCCGTGGCTGGGCGCCTCGGCGAGGCGGACGTTGCGCGGGATGATCGAGCGCAGCACCTGGTCGCCGAAATGCTGGGTGAGCTGGGCGGACACCTCGTTGCCGAGGTTGTTGCGCACGTCGTACATGGTGCGCAGCAGGCCCTCGACCTCGAGCTTCGGGTTGAGCCGCTGGCGCACGGCCTGGATGGTGTCGAGCAGGCTCGACAGGCCTTCCAGCGCGAAATACTCGCACTGCACGGGAATCAGCACGCCGTCGGCCGCGGTCAGCGCGTTGAGCGTGAGCAGGTGCAGCGAGGGCGGGCAGTCGATGAGGATGGTGTCGTAGCGGTCGGCCACCTTGGCCAGTTGATCCTTCAGGCGCTGCTCGCGGGCCATGCCGTCCATCAGCTTAAGCTCGGCGGCGGTGAGGTCGCCGTTGCCCGGCATCAGGTCGAACCCGGCCTCGGTGCGCACCAGCACGTCGGCGATCTCCGCCTCGTCGAGCAACACCTCGCAGCCGTTGGGCTTGGCCTCGTGCTTGTCCACGCCCGACGCCATCGTGGCGTTGCCCTGCGGGTCGAAGTCGACGAGCAGCACCTTGCGCTTCGCGGCGGCCAGCGCCGCGGCGAGGTTGACGGAGGTGGTGGTCTTGCCGACGCCGCCTTTCTGGTTGGCGACTGCGATGATGCGTGCCATGGAGGGTGGATAGCTACCGTGCGCGGAAAGGGCGGTAGCGTAGCATCCCGCTTCCCGGTGGGCGATCCGCCCGGATGACGGTTGCCGTCGCCGACTACCGAAGGGTGAGAGCGGACCCTGTCCGCGATTCCTGCGAGCGAGACCGATCAAACGCGCCGAATCACCACCAGATGACGCTCACCCTCCACCCCCGGCACCGCCAGGGCATGGATGGCCTCCACGCGAAACCCTTCGGGCACGCCGGCCAGTTCGTCGTCGGGGTGCTTGCCCTTCATCGCCAGCCAGACGCCGCCGGGCGCCAGCAGGTGACCGCCCCAGCCGAGCATATCGGCCAGCGAGGCGAAGGCGCGGGCGGTGATGCATTCGAACGTGCCCTCGACGTCTTCCACGCGGCTCTGCAACGCCTTGGCATTGCCGAGTTTCAGCGAGCGGATGGCCTCGCGCAGGAAGCGGACCTTCTTACCGTTGGAATCCACCATCAGCACCTCGCGCGCGGGTTCGGCGATGGCCAGCGGGATGCCGGGAAGTCCCGGACCGGTTCCGAGGTCGGCCAGCGAACGGCCGTGCACGTAAGGAAGAATGGTCAGCGAATCGAGCAGGTGGCGCGCGATCATCTCGCGGTCGTCGCGGATGGCCGTGAGGTTGTAGGCCGAGTTCCAGCGCTCGAGCAGTTCGCGGTAATCGAGCAGGCGTTCGACCGCGTCGTCGGGAAGGGTAACGCGCAGGTCGGCGATGCCGCGTTCGAGCTGGTCACGTAAGGCTTCGCGCGCGGTCATGCGGCACCTGGATCTGGCGAGGGTCGCAAAGTATGGAAGCGCCGACGCGTCGGCGCCAGCACGTCGGCTCAGGCGGCGTCGAGTTCGACGCGGGTGACGAGCATGCCGCGGGCGCGGAGCGAGCCGTTGACGGCGTGCTTGAGCTGGGTGCCGGCGGCGCGGCGGTCGGCCGGGTGGGCCGTGGCGGTGTCGCGCAAGGCGGCCACGACGTTGCGGCGGATCATCTCGGGAGCCTCGTCGATCACCTCGTCGACCACTTCGGGTTCGAGCACCTGCCAGTAGACGGTGCCGCCTTCGAAGCGGAGCACCTGGCCGCCGAGGTCGATCTTGTGGGTGACCCGGTCGATCAGCGGCAGCACCAGGTGGGTACCCGCCGTCAGCAACCTGGGCGAACGACCGGGACGGCGCACGCTGTAGACCTGACCCTCGGGCACCTTGCGTAGCGAGGCGACCGCCAAGGCGGACGCTGCGACGAGGGTGGCAATGAGGATGCTGGTCAACATGGCTGCTAATTCAACGAGTTATCGGATTCTTCTGTTGCGACGCACAAGAAGTGCGTTCACGTCGATGATCGAACAGGGGTGTTAATTCTAATTTAACGAGGTGGTTTAACGCCAGTTTTACCGAACCCCCATGTTCAGTTAGCGGACGGCTTGGTCAAAACTTGAGCAGTGAGCATCGATTGACCACCCTGCGTGGTCTCATTGGTGGCAAGATCACCCGGCTATCCAACAAAGGGTTTCACGGATGAACGTGTCGATCTGGCGAACCGGAATGCTGCTTGCTTTGATGCAAGCAAGCCTGACGCTCGCTGCACCTTCCGATGCGGCGCGTTCCCGGTTGTTCGCATTGGACGCCACAGGCGGAGGCGACCTCGACGCATCCCAACGGAAAGTGCTGTTCGACACCCTTGCCTCGTCCCATCTGCTCGAACGGCCCACGCTTGACCCTGGCCTCATCGAGGCCATCGGCCGCCTCCTTTTCCGCGCGAAGGGCGACCCGGATCGCCAATCCATCTATCTGGACGACTTTCCTGGCCTGTGGCCCCGCGCCGGCATCGACGTGGATCCGCTGGGGCTCGCGAACCTGGAAGACCGGGTCGCACATAGTCAGGGACGACCGCAGATCTACGGCACCCTGCCAGCACGCAAGGGTGATTACGAAGGTACCGAAGCCACCCGTATCTACGCCGCCAGCCGCGACATGCTCGGCGTGGCGGCCGATGCGCCCACGGCCCCCGACGACACGCCTCTGCCCCTCGCCATGCGCCACCCCGTGCGGCCTTCGCTGCCCGACGTGCGCGCCGAACTGCTGCGGCTGGGCCGCATGGACCAGAGCGTGCGCCAGGACACGTCGAACATGGCCTCGGAGCAGGTCAAGGCGATGAATGCCGAAGCGGCTCGGATCGACGAGTACACCCTGCCTCGCATACGCACCATCTTCGATCGCTACGGTCTACCGTCGTCCGCCCAGGTCGGACGGGCCGCCATCCACAGCGCATTCCTCCTGATCCAGCACGCCGTCAGCGATCCGGGCCTCATGCGTGCCGCGGTGGCTCCCGCGGACGCCATGCGACGCCTGCACGAGCTCCCGGCGGTGGACTACGCCCTGCTGGTCGATCGCGTCGATTGCGTGATCGACCGTCGTCCGCAGCGGTTTGGCACCCAGGGATCCCGCGATCCTAAAAGCTACTGGTACTGCACCATCGACGACCCGCAACACGTGAACGATCGGCGCGCCGCGTTGCACCTCTTCGCGTTGAAGGACGACGAGATTTACGGCACGCCCGCCGAACGGGCGACCGGGAAGTAAGCCCCCTCTCCGGAGATACGGCCCTCGATTCGCCTGTGCGGGCGGGCGCCTCCATCGCACGATCCGCGATATTTGACGGTCCGCGCCTAAATGATAATAATTATCAATCAATTCTTGATCGGTCGCGCCCATGTCTCTGTTTGGTTGCCTGGCCGCCTTCGTCGCCATGGCGCTCGCTTATCTTTCTTCGCCGAACCAGCGCTGGCTGGCACGTCCGCTAGGACGTGCCGGAAAGATCGCCGCCGCCGCACTGGCATGCCTGGCCCTGATCGCTTGGATCGTCGGTGAAACCACGCTTCCCGGTATCGCCGCCGCCGTCGCCGCCCTAATGGCGGGCGCCGTGGCGCTTCCCTACCTGCTGTGGCTGCTCCGCCCGGCCGGCGAACGGAAACCACGCTGATGCTCGCCAAGACCTTCGCCGGCATCGTGCTCGGCCTGCCGCTGTCGCTGGCCATGATCTCCCTGGCCATCTGGATCTGGCCGGGGTCGAGCGAAGCGGTGGTCATACCTTTCTATGTGGCGTTCTTCCCGCTGTGGGTCGCGGTGATGGCGGCCACCTACCTGTTCCGCAGCGGCGTGCGCGCCTGGGCGTGGCTCGCCGTGGCCAACATGGGGGCCTTCGCCGCGCTGTTCGCCGCCAAGCACATGCTGCCGGGACTGTGACGATGAAAGCCGCCACCCTCCGTACCTTCACCACCGTGCATACCTGGACCGGCCTGCTCGCCGGCTTCGCGCTGTTCGTGGCGTTCTACGCCGGCGCGCTCACGATGTTCCACGACGAGATCGATACCTGGGCGTTGCCGAAGGCGGAGGCCGCGCACGACGAGACCATGCAGCGCGCGGCGCGCATGCTCGACGGCATCGTGGCGGCGCATCCGGCCGCGCGCGCACAGGTGGGCGTGACCTATCCCGCGCCCAAGGCGCCCTCGCAGCAGGTGACCGCCTACTGGATGGACAGCGACGGCTGGAAGACGCAGACGCTCGCGCAGGGCGCGCCACACGACGCCGAAGACCACGAACACGGCCTCGCCGATTTCGTCTACGAACTGCACTACGACCTCGGCATTCCCGAGATCGGCATCTACCTGATGGGCATCGTGAGCGTCATCTACGGCCTGGCCCTGCTCACCGGCCTGCTCATCCACCTGCCGCACCTCGTGCGCGATCTCTTCGCGCTGCGTCCCGGGCACAACCTCAAGCGCCTGTGGCAGGACGCGCACAATGTCATCGGCATCCTCAGCCTGCCGTTCCACATCGTGTTCGCGGTGACGGGCGCCCTGTTGTGCCTTACCACCGTGGCCTTGCTGGCCTTCAACACCGTGGCCTTCGACGGCAAGCTCATGGGCGCGTTCGACCGCATGACCAGCGCACTGCCGCCCACGCAGGACAAAGGCGGCACCGCCGTCATGCTCACGCCCGCCGAACTCGGTGCCCGCGCACGCCGCGCCGCGATGGCGGCTGGCGCCGCCGACTTCGAGCCCGATTACATGCGCTACGTGCATTATGGCCGCCAGGGTGCGGCCGCCGAGGTGCGAGGCACGTCCACCAAGACGCTCGGCGAATACGGCATGGTGGCGCTCGATGCCGTGGACGGCCACGTACTGAAGGTCCAGGTGAGCGGCGCACGCGATGCCAATCACGCCACGTATTCCGCCATCTTCGGCCTGCACTTCGGCACCTTCGGCAACGTCTCGCTGCGCTGGCTGTACTTCGTGCTCGGCCTCGCCGGTGCGTTCCTGTTCTATTCGGGCAACCTGCTCTACATCGAATCCCGCCGCAAACGCCGCCAGGCCGACCAGCCGTTGAAGGTGCGCGCGATGGCGACGGCCACCGTCGGCATCTGCATCGGCACCTGCCTCGCCATCTCGGTGACCTTCGTCGCCAACGTGCTGGGACCCCTCATGGGCGGCGAACCCACCGCGTTCGTGCAGCCGGTGTTCTTCATCGTGCTGGCCGGGTCGGTCGTGTGGAGCTTCGTGCGTCGCCCGGCGCGTGCCGCCGTCGACCTGTTGTTCGCCACGGCGGTGGCGAGCATCGCGGTCGGCGTGCTCGACCTGTCGATCCATGGCGAGCGCCTGCTGCGCAGCCTGGCCGAGGGGCGGTATGGCGTGCTGGGCGTCGATCTCGTCGCCATGGCCATGGGCCTGGGGTTCGGCTGGCTCGGGCTGGCGACGCGTAAGCGCGTGCGGGAGGGCGACCCGTGCAGCGTCTGGTACGGACGCCGTGATCGGGCCACCTTAACCGACAACGCACCGGCCGTCTGAGCAACGCGCTCAAAGAGCGTCCCATCGGCCCAGGCCGGTGCCCACGGGGATACATCGGGTATATCAAAGCTCCTCCATGGGTCCGCCTGGATCGACGAGACCCTACGCATCACCTCAACTCTCCTACCCCTCACGTCGCTCCTGCGAAAGCAGGAGCCCAGCGCCTTGAGTTCGGTTTTCGCGATATGGCTTACATGCCTAGCTAAGGTTTCGCGACGCCCACTTGCCGACTCGACTTGGTCTGCCGCAGACTCTGGCTCTATTGGACGGAGGGGGGGAGCCATGAAGTACGGATGCCGCATTGCCTTGATGGCTATGGCTATTTCGCTGGTCACGGGCGACGCGATGGCGCAGACGAAGAAGTTACTTATTACTACACCGATCCACAAGGCACAGTGCTAGCCGAAGCGGACGAGTCGGGAAACATCATAGCCACACACGACTACAAGCCGTGGCGACTCTCCGGGTGCTCAAAACGAGCCTGGCCCCGGATATACCGGTCACGTCAACGATCCCGATACCGGCTTTGTCTACATGCAGGCGCGGTATTGCGATCCAGTCGCCGCACGTTTCCTCAGCACCGACCCCGTCCATCCTGCAACTGGCAACATTCACAACTTCAATCGATTCGAGTACGCGAACAACAACCCTACAGGCAACATCGATACCGACGGCCGCGTCGTGACGTCACTAAACGCTGCTAACAATCCGTCGCTGACAGGCTACATAAACGCATATGCCAAAGGGAAATATTCGTTCGTCGGCGACACATTACAAAGGGTCGGCGAAGGAAGCAGTGGGACCTCTGCGTACTATGCCTCGAGGCTAGACGCTCTCATCGCTTCTCCCACCAACGTTATCCTGGATATTGCCGATACCTATACAAAGGAAAGCGGTGACGTCGTCAACGTCGATAAAGATGCGGGTGGAGGCGTGACACAGCCTCGTTCGAACGGAGACGTTTTTTCACGATCTCAGGTAGAGACAACACATCAGCGACGGACGTAACTGGTGCGAAGATGAGCGCCACGCCCAAGGATATCCTCCTTCACGAAATTGTAGGGCATGCAGCACCCATCGTATTGGGAAGGGATACCGGTAACGCCGTGTCTGACGAAAATAAGGCCCGGTCCGAAGTTTCTGGTTTGAAAGAGCGAGCATCCGATCCAAATCATCTTGAAGGCGTGAGCCAATCAGTCGCAAAATGCGGACTTCTATGCGCTCAATAACACATCGCATTCTCCTGGTGGCAGCGCTACTCTCAAGCGCTACCGCGACATCCTATGATGTACCTAAACGAAGCCTCGATGATCAGGTGCATTCCGCAGACGTGGTTTCCATCGGCGTCGTTGTAAGCCTTAGTAAGCACGATTCCAGAGACCCGGCAGCGTACGGCATCGCCAAGGTCAATATCATCAAGGCCCTTAAAGGAGATCCCGGTGCCGCTATCGATGTAGTCTACCGAAATGGGATTTCGGAGCAGGATCTAGACTGCTGCGCCGTTGGTAAAACGTACTTCCTCGTTCTCAGACGAACCCACAGCGGATTGTATGAAAGCGTCAACGGCCGATATGGAGTACTCGACATAGGGCTTTCCAATTCGTCGACGAGAGAAGCGACTTCCTGGCCGGGCAACCCAATGAAGAAACTTGATTAGCCCTGAGGCGGCCGCACGTAAACCGCGCCCGCAATGCAACCGTTCTAGCTAAAGTCATCGGTAATTCGGCGCAGGCACCATCCCGCGCCGACATGGCACGTGACGTGTCGCTTCATTGGTGACAGTCGCAACGCCTAGACGCGGCTTTACTCGAGTCGATCAACGACCCATCCTCTCATCGTGCATGATCGAATGCGCCTGCGCCGCACACTGGATACCCGCCCGCGTCAGCGCCGCGATGGCTTCCAGCGCCAGGCCCATCTTCGCGCAATCGACCGCATCGGCTTCATGCACCAGTTCGGAAAGCAGTTGCGTCATCCCGCGCGAATACTGCAACCACTCGGTCGCTTCGTTCAAAAGGTCGTGCGGCGTGGCGTTCTCGTCGGCAAGCATCGGATGCTCCTTGCAGGGTTCGAGCGCGTCGAACGTGGCATGCGATGCCCTGCATGCCACGGATCAACGGACTCACGAAGGTTCCGGCTACCCGTGACCGGGCGCCGGTTGGCGTGATGAGTGATGGTGGCACGGCGTCAGCCGGTGACCGGGCGCACGTGACCTCGCCGGGTCGAGACGGCCAAGAAATGTCTCATAGAAACGGCGGACGCCGCGGCTTTCACTCGTGTCTGTGGGGATACAGACGATCCGGTTGCCACCGGGGGGATCCGGCGGGCGTGCGAGTGCCGTATGATCAAGGGTACCCATGATCGACTCCTATTCAGTTGATTGTGGATAGCGGGTCGGAGGTGTTGGTAGCACCTTCGGCCCGCGCTTCTCACCGCTCAAGCGATGGTTGTCTGCGAGGCGTACGAACCGGCGACGCAGACAACGATGAGACCCTAACAAATCAGTACAAAGTTGTCTGTAGGCGTCAGGAAAAAACTCACCTGCTCATCGACATGCCTATGCCTTGCTGTTGAGAAAGTTCTGCTTCGCGCATGAGTTGTCGTTGTTGGATGGTCTGGTTCACATCGTCGAGCTGCTGCAACGATTGCTCGATGGGCTGATTCACGGCCTTGGTGCCATCCACCGCCGCCCAGCGCGTGCGTGGGTCGTCCAGATCGCCATGGAAAGCCTCCTTGAGATGGATGATCGGCATGAACCCGCCGTTCTTGTCCTTGCCATAATGCATGTGGGTGACCGAACCCATATGGTTTCTCTTGGCTTCAACCATTAGCGCCGACGTGATTCGTTCCATTTCCCCCTTGGACGCATTGATGTTGGACTGCGCGTTGAGTTCGCCGAGCTGCAGATAGATGGACTGAAACATCCGGTGATCCGGATGTCGTTCGTTGCGCGGATCATTCCTGGAATAGGCTTCGGCCTGCGCTTGGGGCTTTGAGCTAGCCGCTTCCAGCCGCTGTTCCCGACGAAGCGATTCGATGAAGGCCATGGCCTCCCTCTCTTCCCGAAGACGCGCCGCGGCTCTCTCGTCTGCGCCGGTGATCCCAGGATTTACATTACCCTGGGGCTCCGTGATGGCCGCTGGTGCCTTGACCCCGACCTCCACTGGTGGTGATTGCACGGGCGAGGTCCCGGACACGTCGAAGGCACGAACATCGATACGAGTACTCCTGGACGGATCTTTTTCGGCCAGGATGTTCATGACCTCGGCCAACGACTTTTGGCTCGTGATGATTTCTTCTTGCACCATATCCATTCCGACCTCCTTGTGTGGTGCGTCTGTCGACGCGGCCTGTTGATTGATCACTTGTTCTAAGCGAGGCGTTTCGCCCTCTGGAATCAATCTTTCATTTTCGGGCGAGATGGCCTCAACGTTGCGGGACAGGTGCCGCACGAATGCCGGTATCTGACCTTGCTCCAGTTCCAACACCATTTGTGGCGTGAGCTCAGGAATGGGAGTCATGTCGACTTTCACGGGATAGAGCGACCCCACCAATGGCCTCAACCTTTCATCGAACGGCTCCGGAGGCTCGCAATAAACGACTCGGCGGCAGTCCGGCGCGGATGGCTGCGCACCAACGAACGTACGCTCGCCGTTCTTCTCGAACTCCGATACGCGGTAAAGCAAACGCATATGCTGCTGCGAGTCGTGAATGGCATACCAAAGCGGATCCTTGGGCTCGGGCCTTCGCTCAAGCAGCTTGTCTTCGCTGAAGGAGTTGATGTAATCGATCATCAGGTTGCCATTGAGAATGGCAAGGCCGTCGATGTGATAACTGCCACCGATATCCGAATGCGCGCCGGGCGACCAAACCCCCAAGAACCGGCCGTCTTTAGAAAGCCCTGGTTCAATAATTAGTGTTGCAGGGAAATCGTTCCGCCGTTCATCACGTGCGTAGATCGCAAAACCGGACATTACCGAAGGCGGCAGCCGGCGATCACGCTCGTGCGGCCGCCCAGTACCTACCGGATCGAAAAGTCCGATAGCCTGAACGATTTGCCCTGGATCGACATAGGGACGCTTCGTGTAGTACCACACGTCGGGACCGTAGGCCCGACGTTCTATTTCAACCCCCGACGGGTCTTGGATACCACGCTCATGAAGGAGTCGACTGAAACCAGCGGCCTCTTCAGCCCCCCGGCTGAATCCCACGCTGATAACCCTTATCGTCGATTCAGGATTTTCGATTTTCCATTTATACGCTTGCTTTACAAGCAAATCGTACATCTCTTCAAGGCGAGCATCGTAGGTAAATCCGATAGCGCCGTCAGCAGTTTTCACTAGATAGTTATTTTGCGTGCCTGGACCGGGCACGTATCTGGCAGCTACGCGCGGGTCTTTAAGTCCACGCCTAAATTGATCGTAAATCAACCCAACGTTAGTCCCATGCATTGGGTCACCATCGATGTCATTTCCGGTCCCGTCAAAGTCGGCTATGAATAGCCTCTGATTCCTGTCTTCGCGAGTGAGAAATTTAGGCGTGTTAAGTGATGACAGCTGCTTCGCAACTTCATCGTAGGCCTCCCTATCTGCGTTAGATATGGGATGGCTATCGACGCCGTCAGTGAGGCGGCCCTGACCGTCCTTTTTATGCTTCTCCATGAAATCTCTCATTAATATTTCTTGCTATGAACAAGAATTAGATCATCTTCGAAAAATGAATATGGGTTCGAGGGCTTCTTAGGATAATTGAGTGGAATCATCGCTCTCATATAGACGCGGATTTCTCGATCATCCACCGCGAGAATGACGTCCGGGCTCAGCACCGCGCCATCCATCTTGATTTCCTTTGGCGGCACGCGGTGAACCACCTGTTCGCTACTGAAGATTCTTCCTATGTCGACATAGGTCTCATGATGCACGCCGTCTAATGATCGCCATATCACTGTTGCAGGATCCGGAAAATTTCGAATTCCACCGTAGCCGGCGTCAGCAGATTTCGACCAGTCGCTTGGCACCGGAGGTGATCTCTTACCAGCCTGTATATCGGCATGACGATAGTTGTCGTAATCGACACGGCATTCGTAAGTATTGAAGCAGTAGGCGGAGAAATTGTGCTTCGCGAAGCGCACTCTTCCCTGTTTATCGGGCATGCCTGCGGACGTGTTGAGCAACTTACACCCAACCAGGGGAACGATTAGAAGAGCCATTAAAGCCAATCTACAAGTGCGTGCAGAAGCGTTTATGCTCTCACCAAAGAGAAGCGTTCTTCTTTCCATATAAAGGCGTTTCTTCATCATTCTCGCTTTCTCACGATATGGTCACCGCAAGCATCCGGCATCCCTTCGCTTCAAAAGTACTTCTCATAAACCTTGATGATCTCAACCAATTCCGGGTCGTGTGGATCAATCCGTGAGCCGTAATGCTCGATCGGATGCTTGAGCTTGACCACGGTTCCCATGCTCACGGAGAGCCTCCGGTCGTCGACGAAGATGTCGATCCGCGGGCTCGGCATGATTTCGTTCGGCCGAATGTCCTTTGCCGGCACGTGGTGGATGAAACGCTGCTCCCAGAGAATCTTGGCGAGGTCGACGTAAGCCACATGCGGCTCGCCGTCTTTCGACTTCCAGGTCACTTTGGCCGGAGCGGGAAAGTTCTTCACCCGGGACTGCGTCACTTCTTTCAATCGAGAGTTTTCTCCGAATGGCGCGGAAAGGGTATCTCCTGGTTCGGTGAGTTGGACCCGTCCTGCGTATTCGATCTGGCAGCCCCACGTGTCGAAGCAGCGCGCACCGAAGTCGTGCTCGACAAACGGAATGTCTCCGCTTTTGTTCAGGCGATTGGCGTGCGGCGGAAGTACGTCGTCTTGGTAGTCTCGCTCCTCGACCGGCTTGAGTTCGCCGAAGTACGGGGTAATTTCGTGATCGATGAATTCTTTGCTTCCTCCGCATACGATCAGATTCCCCTCCGTGTTCGAAGAGCATCCGCTCATGATGTTATTGCCCTCGCTTTTAGCTATAGGGGCCGGTTTTGTGCCTTTCATTTCGCACCCTGTCAGGGCGGCGATGGAGGCAAGCAATGCCAAACGTATTTTCATGGAGTTCCTTTCGTTCCGTTCATGAATGGGCTTCCTTGCCGTTACAACTCCTGCCTCGTGACTACGTGTTCATCAAGTGCAGCACGTTAGGCTCGATCTTCGGCAACAACCTTTTCTTGAAATACCTCTCCTCGTAATACCGAATCTTGTCGCACATCACCGGATGCGGAATGCCCTCGTAAAAGAACACCTCCTTGTCCTTACTCATCGCCTTCAACTCCTGTGGCAGCATCAGTGCCCGCCGCTCTTCGCTATGGCTTCGGCTGACATCACCGCGCGTACGCGAGATGTTTTCCTTACGAACCGTGGTGTAACCGAGCATCTCGGAGTAGTCGGCGGCATCGCGTTGCTCGCGCGGCGTGTAGACGATCTGCAATGCGTGGTTGGTCACGAACGTTCGCGCCACGTCGGGGCCATACGTGGCCTCCAGCTGGGACAGGCTCTGGATGATCGGCAGCAAACGAAGGTTGTAGCCCGCGATGAACGAGACCGCGTGCGCGACGATCTCCACCTTGCCGATGGCGGTGAATTCGTCCATGAGCAGCAGGCATTGATGCTTCAGTTTCGCGTTCTGCTGCGGCAGCTCTTTCGTGTTGAGCTTGATGAGCTGGCTGAAGAACAGGTTGACCAGGATCCGGCACTCGGCGAGCTTGTTGGGCAGGATGCCGATGTAGATGGTGATCTTCTCTTCGCGCAGCTTGGTGAGAAGGAAATCGCTGCCGCTGGTGGCGGCGTCCACCACCGGGTTGAGGAAGATGTTCAGCGGCTCGCGGAAGCTGCCCATGATCGAGGCGAAGGTCTTTTCCTCCTGCGAGAGCAGGTTGGCGAAGGCGTTGCGGGTTTCAGCGCTCACGAAGCCCTTGGCTGCCAGCTCGCGCAGGTAGGCCTTGAGATCGTCGCCTCCGCCCGACGACAGCTTGTACAATCGGCCGAGGCTTGGCTCGCTGGGCTCGCCGCCTTGTGCCCGCATCGCGTCGCGCTCCTCGAACATATACATGGCAAAGGCCACGAACGCGTTACGCGACTGGCTCACCCAGAACTTCTGGTCGCCCGAGCCGTCGGGGTAGAGGATTTCCGCGATCGACATGATGTCGGAGATGCGAAACACGCCATCGGACACGTAGTGGAGCGGATTCCAGCGTGACGTGCGTCGGTCCTCGGCGAATGGGTTGAAGAGGTGAACCTCCTGCCCCTGCTTGGCACGCCATCCGCTCGTGAGGTCGAAGTTCTCCTGCTTGATGTCGAGTACCACCACGGAGCCTTCGTAGGTGAGCAGGTTGGGGATGACGATGCCCACGCCCTTGCCGCTGCGCGTGGGTGCGGCAAGCAGGGCGAACTGCTGGCCGGACATGCGTATGAGCCGGCGACCCATGCGGCCGACGATGAGGCTCGTGTCGGTTCGGGTGAACATGCCTCGCCGGGCGAGGTCGATCGCGGTGGCGAAGCGGGCCTTGCCATGGAGGGATTCGGGTTTTCGGCGGAACAGCAGGGCGACGGCGCCGAGGAGCACTACCAGGGGCACGCCGACGCCTAGTGCCCCGGCGAGCTTGATGCGCCAGGCGAAGGGCGCGTAGGCGGGTTGATCGGCGACCAGGTAGTAACGCCACCAGATGCTCCAGGAGGGCGAGCCATCGAGCCCCAGCAGGAAGTGGGTGAGGTGGGCTGATCCATAGATAGCCGCGACTCCGGCGGCCAGACACGCCGTCAATGCGACGGCGACCTTTCCAAGGTGCATGTAGCGAGCGTCCTATGCGAGGGGCTCTTCATCCTTGGGGGAGGGCAATAGCAATGCAAACGTTTTATTTTAGGAGGGGCGGTCGGGCGAGGCCTGAGGCCGATCTCCGTGATTTCGTCGCTTGTCTCTTGATATAAAAGAATAAATAGGGGACTACGAAACAGCTCAACTTGCCACGTTTACGATGGCGTTTCCGAGGGCTCGGCCTACGCGCGCGGGGTTGACGAGCCTGCATGCGGCGTGGCGCCGGGATGACGAAGGTGGGATTTTCGCCAGCTCGGACGAGTGACGCTGGGCTCCTGCTTTCGCAGGAGCGACGGTGCGGGTCGCTGGAACGTTGCTTCGGCAGCCTCTTCTGCGGCGCAATCAAACGGCTTGGGGCCAGGTTCGGCGAATTCTGCTCACTCCATGCAAGGCACTCGCTCGCTACTCGTTCAGTGGGATGAAAAAACCGTCACGAGATCGTGCTGCACTGCGGTAGTCCACGGTAGGCCACTCAAATCACTGACATCGAAGGATTTTTCGATTGCATCAGGTAACTGGTATGCAATGTAAGCGGCGTTACTCGTGCGGCGCAACAACCCATTGATTTAACAAGCTTTACACGCTTGATGAAAACGTTTACGTTGCGCGCCCACAGGCCCCTCCGGGCCAGGGGTCAAGGGCAAGAACGCAGTGAGCGTAACGATCAAAGACGTCGCGAGGATGGCCAACGTGTCGGTGGCTTCGGTGTCGCGCGCCCTCAACGGGCACAGCGGTGTGACCGCCGAAACGCAGAAGCGCATCCGCGAGGTGGCCGCCCGCCTGCGCTACGTGCCGCACAGCGCCGCCCGCAGCCTGATCACCCGCCGCACCCAGACCATCGGTGCCTTGCTGCCCGACCTGCATGGCGCGTTCTTCTCCGAACTCATCCGCGGTATCGACCTGGCCGCTCGCAAGCGCGGCCTCTATCTGCTGGTGTCCAGCTCGCACGGCGACGCCACCGAGGCCGCCATCGCGCTCCGCGCCATGCAGGGCCGGGTGGATGGCCTGCTGGTGATGTCACCGCATGCCGATCGCGCCTTCCTCGACGAAAACCTGCCGATCGTGCTGCCCACGGTGCTGATCAACAGTCACGTGCGCTCGGAGCGGCATGCCGCGCTCGACGTGGACGACTACGGCGGCGCACTCGCGATGGTTGAGCACCTGCTCGGGCTGGGCCGCAAGCGCATCGTCTTCATCGCCGGTCCCGAGGTGAACCACGACGTGCAGGAGCGCGAGCGCGGCTACCTCGACGCGCTCGCCCGTGCAGGCATGCGCGACACGGCCACGGTGCTGTCGGGCGACTTCACCGAAGAATCGGGCTATCGCGCCGGTCGCGAGGCGCTGGCGATGCAGCCGCGACCCGATGCCATCTTCGCCGCCAACGACATGATGGCCATCGGATGCCTTTCGGCGCTGGCGGAGGGGGGCGTGCGCACGCCGGACGACATCGCGGTGGTCGGCTTCGACGACATTCCGATGGCGCGCTACGTGTCGCCACCGCTTACCACGGTGCGGCTGCGCATCGCCGAACTCGGCGCGCAGGCGCTCGACCTGCTGGCCGAACAGGTGGACAACGAAAGCGAACCGCCGGTGGCCGAACGCCGGTTGATACCGACCGAACTCGTCATCCGGTCGTCGTGCGGAGGCGCGGCGAAGCGGGGTTGAGACGATGGCGCCTCGGGGGCGCCGTCACGGATTCACGATAACCAGACACATAACGACAACGCCCGAATACCGGGAGGGGTGAGAGCCATGGGGAACCACGGAAACATGCTGTCCAAACACATCGCCATGGCGCTCGGCCTCGCGGCCGCCGCTGTCCTGGCGCCCACCGCCGCGCTCGCGCAGTCGAGCACCGCGACCATCAGGGGCCACGTCACCAACGCACCGGCGCAAGCCTCGGGCGAGGTGGTGGCCACCAACGTCAACACGGGTTTCGCCGCGCGCGTGCCCCTGCGTGAGAACGGCACCTACACACTGGCCGGCCTCTCGCCGGGCACCTACCGCATCGACGCCACGGCCAACGGCACGCATGCGGTCAGCCAGACCGTCACCGTGCAGATCGGCCAGTCGCTCGTGCTCGATCTCGACGGCGGCGTAGCCACCGCGGCACCGGCGAATGCCGCCAACCTCGAAGGCGTGACCGTCTCGGCCAACTCGCTGATCGAGACGCGCACCTCCGAAGTGGCCAGCAACATCACCACGCAGCAGATTCGCGACCTGCCGCAGAATTCGCGCAACTTCCTCAACTTCGCCGGCCTCACCCCGGGCATCAGCACGCCCAAGGACAAGAACTCGAAGTCGTTCAGCGCGGGCGGCCAGCCGTCGAACCAGACCAACGTGTTCATCGACGGCGCCAACCTGAAGAACAACATCCTCCAGGGCGGCCTGGTGGGCCAGGACGGTTCGCGCGGCAACCCGTTCTCGCAGGAAGCGATCCAGGAATTCCGCGTACTCACGCAGAACTACAAGGCCGAGTACGAGCAGGCCGGCACCGCCATCGTCTCCGCGGTGACCAAGTCGGGTACCAATGAGTTCCACGGATCGGTGTACGACTTCCTGCAGACGCGCGGCATGGTCACGCAGGACGAGTTCTCGCGCCAGGTGAGCGACCAGAAGCCCGCGTATCGTCGTCAGCAGTACGGCGCGTCGCTGGGCGGACCGATCATCAAGGACAAGCTGCAGTTCTTCATCAACTTCGAAGGCAACAAGGAAGACGCCAACAAGACCGTCTTCATCAACAACCCGACCTACGCGGACCGCTTCGCCCAGTACAACGGCACCTTCGCCGCGCCCTTCGACGAGAAGGTGTACTTCGGCAAGCTGAGCTGGCATCCGGACGACAAGAACGACGTCGACCTGAGCTATTCCAACCGCAAGGATCAGGAAACGATCAACTTCGGCGGCACCACCGCCTACGAAGGTCGCCAGGAACGCCTGAACAAGGTGACCGACCTGCTGCTCAAGTGGCAGTACCGCGGCGATGCCTTCGTCAACGAACTGCTGCTCGATCGCGGCGATTACAAGTACAACCCGCATCCGGTGAATCCCGACATCCCGTCGCAGAACTTCATCGGCATCGCGCAGATCGGCGGTTCGTCCAGCGTGCAGCAGAAGCAGCAGAACAACTTCACGCTGCGTGACGACGTGACCTTCGACGACGTCAACTGGCACGGCCAGCACGTGATCAAGACCGGCATCAAGATCGCCACGGTCAACCAGCACCTGCTGGAGAACAACAGCTCCACGCCGCAGTACAGCTATCGCCCGGACGCGCCCACCGGCCTGGATATTCCCTACTCGGCCGTCTACTCGCCTGACGGCAAGACCGCCAGCCTGAAGAACAAGCAGTACGGCATCTACGTGCAGGACGACTGGGACGTTACCGACCGCCTCCAGCTCAACCTCGGCGTGCGTTGGGACTACGAGACCAACGCGATCAACCGCTTCTACGTCACGCCGGACGACCAGGCCGCCGTGGTGCGCGCGCTGGGCCTGCCGGACAGCTACATCAGCAATGGCCACAACCGCAGCGCGTACAAGGGAGAGGTGCAGCCGCGCCTGGGCTTCTCGCTCGACGTAAGCCCGGATGCGGACCAGAGCACCACGGTGTTCGGCGGTGCCGGCCGTTACTACGACCGCACGCCGTACGACAACATCATCCAGGAATCCTTCCACGCGCAGTTCCCGTACTACAACTTCTTCTTCTCGGCCAACGGCGCGCCGAACCTGGAAGGCAATCCCACCACCGTGTGGCAGCCGCAGTACCTCACCCGCGCGGGCCTGGACGGCCTGATCCAGGGCGGTAACGCCGGCGGCGGCGAGATCGACCTGCTCAACAACAAGACCAAGCCCCCGTACACCGACCAGTTCAGCCTCGGCGTGCGCCAGACGATGGGCGACTGGGTGGGTTCGCTCACCTTGAGCCGACTGCTCGGCTATCGCCAGTTCACCTGGATCTTCGGCAACCGCCCGGCGCCGGACTACACCTCGGTGCCCGTGGGCGCGTACAACACGGTGCTCATCAACACCACGAAGAAGTACACCTCCAGCTCGGTGCTCATCGGCATCGACAAGCCCTACACCGACGCCTCCGGCTGGGGCGTGGGCATCGCGTACACGTACACCAACGCGAAGAAGCAGGGCAACGACGCCTATTCGCTCGACTACGCCACGCCGGGCGCATACCCGTGGGGCCGCACCGCCGAGCGCAACCGCCTTGTGATCAACGGTACGGTGAAGCTGCCCTGGGACATCAAGCTGAGCACGCTCATCACGCTCGGCTCGGGCGATCCGTACGACGTGGTTTACGGCACGGCGTACAACGATCCGGACCACGGTCCGCACATCGGTGCCGCCGCGCCGAAGAAGGGCAACTTCATCATCCCGAACGCATGGGGTTATCGCGACATGGACCTGGCCCTGTCGAAGACCTTCAACTTCGGCGGTACGCAGGCGCTGGAAATCCGTGCCGATGCGTTCAACATCTTCAACTTCAAGAACTACGGTTGCTACACCACGCTCGTCACCGAGCCCAACTTCGGTCAGCCGGCCTGCATCATCGGCGTGACGCGTAGTTACCAGGTGGGTGCGCGATACAGCTTCTGATGAAACGCTGGCCCCGCCCGTGCGCAAGCACGGGCGGGAAAGCCCGTCGCTCCCGTGATCGCGGGAGCCCAGCGCCGTGAGATGGGTTTTCGTCCCATCGTCGCTACGCAAGAAGCCGATGAAACGGCATCGCCATGCCATGGACCGGAGCGCCGGATTCCTGCGTTCGCAGGAAGGACGGCGGGCGACAATGTAAACGTTTACACGTCGTGTTAACTTCGCACGGCTCCTGTCTTCCCCGAGGATCGTCATGCAAGCCACCACGAAGAAACGCCTGTCCCTCGCCCTCGGCCTGCTCCTGGCCGCCGTGACGCCACTGACGATGGCGCAGAAGGGCCAGGCGCCCGCGAAGCATGCGGCTGCCGCCGTCCATGAATCGCACGCGATCCCCGCCTCGATCGCCGACCTGCAGAAGCGGACCTTCCAGTGGTTCTGGGACAGCGCCAATCCCGAAAACGGCCTCATTCCCGATCACTACCCGGGCGACTCCTTCGCCTCCATCGCCTCGGTCGGCTTCGGCCTCACCGCCTACGGCGTGGGCGTGGAACGCGGCTGGATCACCCGCGAACAGGCGGTGGACCGCACGCTGGCCACGCTGCGCTTCTTCAAGAACTCGCCGCAGGGCGATGCCGAGGAAGGCGAGACCGGTTACCACGGCTTCTACTACCACTTCCTCGACATGAAGACCGGTACGCGTTTCGCCAACTGGGTGGAAGTGTCGTCGGTGGACACCACGCTGCTGCTCGGCGGCGTGCTGTTCGCGCAGAGCTACTACGATCGCGACGACGCGAAGGAGAAGGAAATCCGCGATCTCGCCGACGCCATCTATCGACGCGTGGACTGGACCTGGCTGCAGAAACGCGCGCCCCTCATCAGCATGGGCTGGACGCCGGGCGGCAAGACCATCCCGCACGACTGGGAGGGTTACAACGAAGGCATGCTGGTCTACCTGCTCGCGCTGGGCTCGCCCACGCACCCGGTGGGCGACGACGCGTGGAAGGCCTGGACGAAGACGTACGACAAGACCTGGGGCGAATTCCACGGCCAGACCTTCCTGAACTTCGCGCCGATGTTCGGCCACCAGTACAGCCACACATGGGTCGATTTCCGCGGCATCCGCGACGCATGGAGCGGCGAACACGACCTGGACTACTTCGAGAACAGCCGCCGCGCCACGTATTCCCAGCAGGCCTACGCCATCGCCAATCCCGGCGGCTGGAAGGGCTACGGCAAGAACGTGTGGGGCCTCACCGCCAGCAACGGACCGGGCGGTTTCGTGGTGAAGCAGGGCGACAGGGAAATCACCTTCCACGGCTACACCGCGCGCGGCGCGGGCCGTGATTACATCTCCGACGACGGCACCATCGTGCCGACCGCGGCCGGCGGTTCCATCGCCTTCGCGCCGGAGATCGTGATTCCCGCGCTGGAAGAAATGAAGAAGAAGTACGGCCAGTACATATACACGAAGTACGGCTTCGTGGATGCGTTCAACCTCAGCTTCGCCACCAAGGCCGACGTCCGCACCGGTCGCCTCATCCCCGGCTTCGGATGGTCCGACACCGTGCAACTGGGCATCGACCAGGGCCCGATCGTGCTGATGATCGAGAACTACCGCAGCAACTTCGTCTGGGACGTGATGAAGAAGAACCCGTACCTTCGCAAGGGTCTCCAGCGCGCCGGCTTCACCGGCGGCTGGCTGGATTCCGACGCGGCGGCCGAACTCTGGTGATGTCCTTCGGTCGCCGGCTCCACCACGCATGCGCGCTGGTATTGGCCTGCGCGTTGCTTTGCGCCTGCGAGAAACCGGCCGACGGCACCCGAACGCTCACCTTCTGGACCATCGGCCGCGAAGGCGAAGCGGTGCGCCAGCTGCTGCCCGATTTCGAGCGCGAACATCCCGGGCTGCACGTGGCCGTGCAACAGTTGCCGCTCACCGCCGCCCACCAGAAGCTGCTCACGGCGTATGCGGGCAACTCCACGCCGGACATTACCCAGCTGGGCAACACGTGGATTCCCGAGATGGTGGCGCTGGGCGCGCTGGAGCCGCTCGACGCGAGGGTGAAGGCGTCGCGCACCGTCGAGGCGAACGATTACTTCCCGGCCATCTGGTCCACCAACGTCATCGACGGCACGCTCTACGGCGTGCCCTGGTACGTGGACACGCGCCTGCTGTTCTACCGCAAGGATCTCCTGGCGAAGGCAGGCTACGACCATCCGCCTCGCGACTGGGCCGAATGGCAGGCGATGATGGCGAAGCTCGCACAGCCGGTGGGCAAGGCCTACGGTGCACTGCTTCCCACCAACGAGTTCGAGCAGCTGCTCTGCCTGGCGCTCCAGCAGGACGATCCCCTGTTGCGCGACGGCGGGCGCTACGGCAACTTCCGCAGCGCGGGATTCAAGAAGGCACTGGCCTTCTACGTGTCGATGTTCCGCGAGCGCCAGGCGCCGATGATGACCAACGTCGACATCGGCAATCCGTGGGCGGCGTTCGGCCAGGGCTTCTTCGCGTTCTACCTGTCGGGCCCCTGGAACATCGGCGAGTTCCGCCACCGCCTTCCGCCCGAGCAGCAAGGGGACTGGGGCACAGCCACGTTGCCCGGTCCGAACGGGCCCGGCGCCTCCAACGCGGGTGGATCGAGCCTGGTGATCTATCGCAGTTCGCCGCACAAGGACGATGCCTGGGCGCTGGTGGAGTTCCTCTCGCGCCCGGAGATTCAGGCACGTTTCTACGCCATCCTCGGCGACATGCCGCCGCGCCGCTCGTCGTGGCAGGCGCCGTCGCTGCGTGACGACGACAAGGCCGCGGCCTTCCGCGACCAGTTGGAGAGGGTGAAGGCCACGCCGCCCGTCGCCGAGTGGGAGCGCATCGTCACCGAGATGCAGTTGGTGGCCGCACGTGCCGCCCATGGCGACCTCACCGTCGACGAGGCCGCCGCGGAAATCGATCGCCGCGCCGACAAGCTGCTGGAAAAACGTCGCTGGATGCTCGACCACGGGGCCAAGCCATGACCGCATCGCGTGCCGCCTGGGTGTTCGTTACGCCCGCGCTGGTGATCCTGGGCCTGTTCTTCCTGTTGCCGGTGATCGCCGCGTTGGTGCTTTCGCTCACCGATTACGACCTCTACGCGCTGGCGGACATCCGCAACCTGCGCTTCGTGGCGCTGGAAAACTACTGGACGTTGCTGCACCGGCCGTTGTTCTGGTCGGCGCTGGGACATACGGCGTACTTCGTGGTGGTGGGCGTGCCGCTGTCGATGGCCGCCTCGCTCGGCGCCGCCATGCTGCTCAACTCGCCGCTGGCCCGCTTCAGGGCCTTCTTCCGCACGGCCCTGTTCGCCCCCGTGGTGACCACCGTGGTGGCGGTGGCCGTGATCTGGCGTTATCTCTTCAACACGCAGTACGGCCTGGTCAACTACGTGCTCGACCGCATGGGCTTGGGACACGTCGACTGGCTGGGCGATCCGCACTGGGCCATGCCCACCATCATCCTCTTCGCCGTGTGGAAGAACTTCGGCTACAACATGATCATCTTCATGGCGGGCTTGCAGGCCATTCCCGGCGATCTCTACGAGGCCGCGCGCATCGACGGCGCCTCGCCGTTCGCGCAGTTCCGCCACATCACCCTGCAGATGCTGAAACCGACGATGACGATGGTGAGCATCCTCACCGTGTCCGGGTATTTCCAGCTCTTCGCCGAGCCGTACGTGATGACCGAGGGCGGCCCGCTGCAAAGCACCACCTCGGTGCTTTACCTGATGTACGAGGAAGGCTTCAAGTGGTGGAACCTGGGCTCGGCCTCGGCCGTGGCCTTCATCCTGTTCGTCATCATGTTCGCCGTCACGGCCACGATGCTTCGCCTGTCGAAGCGGGGAGAACCCGCATGAGCCCGCGCACCGCCAAGGCCATCGTCAACGGCCTGCTCTTCGCCGGCGCGGCCGTCGCCATCGCCCCGTTGCTGTACATGGTGTCGGTCTCGTTCATGACGCCGGGCGAGGCCAGCGCGCTGCCGCCACCGGTACTGCCCGGGCATCCCACCCTGGGCAATTACCGCCAGTTGTTCATGAACGCGGGCATGGGGCGCTACCTGTTCAACAGCCTGCTGATTTCCACGGCGATCACGCTGATCTCGCTGGCCTTCAACCTGATGGCCGGCTACGCCTTCGCCAAGCTCGAATTCACCGGGCGCCAGCGCCTCTTCCAGGTGCTGCTGGGAGCGCTGGTGATTCCGGCGCAGGTGGCCATGCTGCCGTTGTTCCTCCTGCTGAAGTACATGGGCCTGGTGAACACCTATGGTGCGGTGATCGTACCGGCGCTGGCCACCATCTTCGGCATCTTCCTCGTGCGGCAGTACGCCAGCGGCATTCCGAACGACCTGCTCGAAGCGGCGCGCATCGACGGCGCGGGCGAGTTCCGCATTTTCGCCACCATCGTGATGCCGCTGCTGAAACCGATCATGGTGACGCTGGCGATCTTCACCTTCCTCGCCGCGTGGAACGACTTCATGTGGCCACTGATCGCGTTGACCGGTCAGGAGCACTACACGTTGCCCATCGCGCTGGCGTCGCTGTCGCGCGAGCACGTGCAGGACAGCGAGTTGATGATGGCCGGTTCGGTGGTCACCATCCTGCCTGTCCTGGTGTTGTTCCTCGCCCTGCAGCGGTATTACCTGGAAGGCCTGCTGCTCGGCAGCGTGAAAGGGTGAGACCGTGAGGCGCTCGCGTTGCAGATCGCTTCAAACGTTCGTCGCACCGGCGCAGGCCGGCGCCCACGGCCCCGGTTTCCGGCCACGCGATACCGCGACAACCGATCGCACCGCCGTAGGCACCGGCCTGCGCCGGTGCGACGCGGTCGGGAAGGGCGCTCTCTTCGCCCTGGCCCTGATCGCATCGAGCGCGGCTTCCGCCACCGACAGGTCCCGTTCGCTCGATCGCCTCGACGATGCGTCCGCCTGGACGGCCGCACACACCGACGACGTATCGGCTGCCGTGAGTAGGGGCCCGGACGGCGGCTTATGCCTCGCGTTCGACTTCAATGGCGTGTCCGGCTCGGCATCGATGCGACGGACCCTGCCCGTGGATTTCCCCGCCGGCTTCGCGCTGTCGTTCCGCGTGAAGGGCCACATGCCCCCGAACACGCTGCAGCTGAAGTTCATCGACGACAGCGGCGACAACGTGTGGTGGTACCAGGCACCGGGCTTCGTGCCGTCGACCGCCTGGAAGCCCCTGGACATCACCAGCCGACAGGTGGAATTCGCCTGGGGGCCGGTGAAAGACCGGACACTGCGCCGCACGCGCGACGTCGAGTTCATGGTCTACAAGGAGGCGCTGCCGAAGGGCATCGCGGATACGGGGGAGGTCTGCTTCGACGATCTGCGCCTCACGCCCCGTGCGCCGGAAGCGGTACCCGTGCCGCCGCCGACACCCAACGCCCTGATCGAAGCGCGGGCCAAGGGCGTGCGCCGGGGTCTTTATCCGCGCGGATTTTCCGGCGAACAGTCCTACTGGACGATCGTCGGCGTGGATGGCGGCTCGCGCGATTCGGCGTTGATCTCCGAAGACGGCGCCGTCGAGACGACACGCGGCGGCTTCTCCATCGAACCGTTTCTCATCGACGGCGGTCGTCTCGTGACCTGGGCCGACGTGGAAACCACGCAGTCCTTGCGCGATGGTTATCTGCCGATGCCTTCGGTCACGTGGGAACACGGGACCGTGTCGCTCACGACGACGGCATTCGCCGAAGGGCATCCGGGCGAGTCGTCGCTGGTGCTCGCCTATCGCATCGCCAACGGCGGCGATACGGCGCGCGACCTGACGCTCGCGCTGGCCGCGCGTCCGTTCCAGGTCAATCCGCCGACCCAGTTCCTTAATTCTCCCGGTGGCATCGCCGCCATCCACGACATCGCATGGGATGGGCAGTCACTCACGGTCGACGGCAAGCGGAAGGTCATACCGCTCCAAACCACGACCTGTTTCGTCCCTGCCTCACCTGCCGATCTCGTGGGAGCTGGCTGCGCCGGCGATGGAGGCACGTCGCGGATTCCATCGCCGACGACGTCGGCTCCCACGAGGGCGCATGATGCCGATGGGCTCGCGCAGGGAGCCTTGCTGTACCGCGTGCATATACCTGCGCGCGGTCATGTCGATCTCGGCGTCGTCGTGCCCGCGCAGCCTGGTACGTCGTTCGCCCGGCCCGGCAACGCGAGCGCATGGCTCGCCGAGCACGCCGATGCCGTCGCGTCACGATGGCGCGATGCGCTCGACCGCGTCTCCATCACGGTTCCGAAAGTCGCCCAGCCCATCGTCGACACGATGAAGAGCGGTGTCGCCCAGATCCTGATGTCGCGCGACGGCCCCGCCTTGCAGCCGGGTACGCGCTCGTATTCGCGCACCTGGATACGGGACGGCGCGATGATGCTCGAGGGATTGCTTCGCACGGGGCACGAAGACGTCGCGGGCGAATTCGTCGGCTGGTATGCGCCGCACCAGTTTTCCAACGGCAAGGTGCCGTGCTGCGTGGACGCGCGCGGCTCCGATCCGGTGCCGGAGAACGACAGCCACGGCGAGCTCGTGTTCGCCATCGCCGAGCTGTGGCGATACACGCATGACCGCGCCACGGCCGAAGGGCTGTACCCCCACGTGCGCAAGGCCGTCGCGTACATGGACACGCTGCGTGCCTCCGAGCGCCGGCCGTTGCCCTTGCATGGCCTCATGCCCGCGTCGATCAGCCACGAGGGCTACTCGGCCAAGCCCATGCACTCGTACTGGGATGACTTCTGGGCGCTGAAGGGTTACGACGATGCGACGGAACTCGCACGGGCGTTGGGCCATGCCGACGATGCGAAGGCGTTCGGCGCGTCGCGCGACGCTTTCCGCACCGACCTGCACGCATCCATCGCCGCGGCGGTGAAGCGCAAGGGTATCGACTTCATTCCCGGCGCCGCCGAGCTGGGCGACTTCGACGCCACCTCGACCACCATCGCCGTGTCGCCGGGTGGCGAGCAGTCGCGGCTTCCGCAGCCGTTGCTGCATCGCACGTTCGAAAAATACTGGGAGGATTTCGTCGCGCGGCGCGACGGCAAACGCGACTGGGACGACTATACGCCCTACGAGCTGCGCACCGTCGCCACCTTCGTGCGCCTGGGCTGGCGTGACCGCGTCACCGCCTTGCTCGACTTCTTTTTCGCCGACCGTCGTCCCGCGGCATGGAATCAGTGGGCCGAGGTGGTGGGCCGCGATCCGCGCAAGCCACGCTTCGTCGGCGACATGCCCCATGCGTGGATCGCATCGGATTACGTGCGTTCGGCGCTGGATCTGTTCGCTTACGAACGCGATGCGGACCACGCCGTGGTGCTGGCGGCGGGAGTGTCGCCGGCGTGGCTCGAAGGTGACGGGATCGCGGTGCGCGATCTTCGGACGCCGTATGGGCGGCTGGGCTATACGCTGAAGGCGAAGGGCGGGGTGGTGGAACTGGTCGTCACCCAGCCGATCGAGCCGCCGGGCGGCCTGGTGCTGTCGTTGCCGTCCGGTACGGTGAAGGTAACCGATCCGACCACTACCCTGCGGGTATCGCTACCGCGGGATTCGCGGACAGGGCCCGCTCCCATCCTTCGGTAGCAAAGCCTGCTGCCGAGGGGTGGGAGCGGACCCCGTCCGCGATACGAGACAGGGGAAGCGTCAGTGGGTGGCCACGCGCGTGCGCAGCAACGCATCCACTGCCTGCTGCCATTCCGGCGAACCCGGGTTCGCCTGCGGCGCTTCCTGTCCCAGCTTGCGATTCACGGCCTCGTTCCATTCAGGCGTTTCCGGGCGAGGACCATGGCCGTCATCGCTGATGGCGAGGGTCTTGTCCACCCAGGCGTACCACTCCGGCGAGCCCAGGGCGGGATTGGCCGGCGAGGTCTTGCCCGGCGCGGGCGACGCGGCGGTGCTGGCGGCGGTGGATGCCGGGGCGGACGGTTCGGACGGGGAGCAGGCCGCGATGATCAGCGCGGCCGTGAGCGGTATCACGGTGAAGAGAAAACGCATGGGCAGTGACATCCTCGCGACTGCATTTCCACCCATGCTAAGTACCGGAGTCCGTCCGGCAGCTAAATGGCATGGGGAACCCGGACGATTCGTTCAGCTTCGGGCGGCGACTTCGTCGATGTGGCGGAGCAGGTCGGCCGGATCTTCGAAGACCCGATAGGCACCCGCCCGCTCCAGCTCGTTCTCCCCATAACCGCCGGAAAGCAGGCCGATGCCGAGGGCCCGGGCGCGCTGGGCGGCCAGCATGTCCCAGATGGCGTCGCCGATGACCATGGCGTCGCGGATGTCGGTGCCCAGCCGCTCGGCGGCGGTCACGAAGAGGTCCGGATCGGGCTTGGCGTGGCGCACCTGGTCGCGGGTGACCACGGGCACCTTGTTCGGATCGACGCCGAGCGCGGCGATGTTGTGCGCCGCCGTCTCCATGCGGCCGCTGGTGGCGATGGCCCAGGGAATGTTGGCATCGGTGAGCCATTTCAGCAGCGCCACCGCGCCGGGCAGCGGCTTGACCTGGCCCGCCTGCGCCAGCCGGGCGTAGGCCGCCGCGTGGTTGCGGCGCAGGCGATCGATGCGTTCGGGGGTGATGTCGGTGCCGGTCTCGCGCAACAGGATATCGGTGAACAGGCCACCGCTCATGCCGATCTTGCGATGGATGCGCCACACGGAGAGGTCGATGCCCTCCATGTCGAGCGATTCCTTCCAGGCGAGCACATGCTGGTAGACGCTGTCGACGAGGGTGCCGTCGAGATCGAAGAGAAACGCGTGTTTTTGTCGGGACATGCGGAGAGCGTATAGCCGCGATCATTACACCTCAAGTCACGTCCATCGTGGACAAGGCCCGCTCCCACCCTTCGGTAGCAAGTTTCCTACCCAAGGGCGGCAGCAGACCCTGTACGCGACGATAACCGCCTAGAACTTCCCGGCGCGGAAGTCCGCGATGGCCTCGTGGATCTGCTCCGGCGTGTTCATCACGAACGGACCGTAGCGTGCCACCGGTTCGTCCAGGGGCCGGGCCGCCACGATCAGCAGGCGCGTGGCCGCGTCGCCGGCGCGCAGCGATACCGTGTCGCCGATGCGCGAGAACGCACCCAGGTCGCCGCGAGCCAGCTCCTGGCCGGCCACCTGGGCGGACGCGCCGTCGAAGACGTACGCGAACCCCGCGTGGCCTTCGGGCAAGGGCACGTCGAACGCGGCATGCGGTTCCAGCGAGAGGTCGAGGTAGACCGGTGCCGTGGCCACGCCTCGGACCGCACCCTCGACACCCGCCAGTTCACCGGCGATCACCCGGGCCGTCACGCCGGTCGCGGGATGCACCACGGGAATCGCCGACGGGTCGATGTCCTGGTAGCGCGGAGCCGTCATCTTGTCGGCCGCCGGCAGGTTCACCCACAGCTGGAACCCCCACATGAGGCCTTCTTCCTGCCGGGGCATCTCCGAATGCAAGATGCCGCGCCCGGCCGTCATCCACTGGACGCTGCCGGGGCCGAGATCGCCCGTGTTGCCGTGGTTGTCCTTGTGCCGCATGCGACCGGCGAGCATGTAGGTCACCGTTTCGAAGCCGCGATGCGGGTGTTCGGGAAAACCCTCGATGTAATCGCCGGCCTCGTCGCTGCGGAACTCGTCGAGCAGGAGGAAAGGGTCCAGCGTGTCGAGCGCGGGCTGGCCGATGACGCGCTTGAGCTTCACGCCCGCGCCATCGGACGTGTCGACGCCGCGCACGCGGCGGATGATGTGGCGTTGGGTCATGGCGTGCTCCGGGAAGCCTTTGGACTGTGCACACGATGCGCCCTGGAGTGGCCGATGCCTAGAGCCCTGGAGCGAACGATGCGTTTCGCTTCGCAGGAATCGCGGACAGGGTCCGCTCGCACCCTTCGATAGGAGAGTCCGCTACCGAAGGGTGCGAGCGGACCCTGTCCGCGAAAGGCGTTTCAATGCACCCAATGGCCCGACCGCTGCCGGGGCGGGTGGTCGTCGTCGCTGTCGCGGGGACGCGTCAGCGCCTTGAGTTCGTCCTCGGTGGGCGGCTTGGCCTGCCAGTATTCGCTGACCGCGCTCAGCACCTCGGGCAACTGGCCCAGGCACTCGTCGTATTCGTCATCGGTGAGCTTCTCGAACTCGGCATCGGCCTGGAGCACGCCTTCGTCGACGGCCAACGCCATGACCGGTCCCAACAGCTGCATGAGGTCGGGGTCACCGGCCAGGCGGGCCTCCCACAGGCCGGCGCGCATGTCGATGCCGCGGCTGAAGCCCTCGCACCAGCCCGCCGCGGAAAGCATCGGGCCTTCTTCGGTATCGATCTCGCCCAGGATGGGCTCGTAGGCATCGACGTCGAGCTCGGCCATGATCGAGTCGTTGAGCTTGGCCAGCAGCGCCAGCGTGCGGTTGCCTTCGTCCTCGTCGTCGAACGCCTCGTGCAACACCTCGTGCAGCCATTCCTCGGGCTTGACCTCGAGCGGCCCCACCGCGATGGACGAGAGCAGGCCATGCACGCCGTCGAGCATGAGATCGCCCTCGCCGCCGTGCTTGCGCAGGAAGATGTCGAGTTCTTCGAGCTCTTTGTCGTCGAGGGAGCTCGGCCATTCGGACTTGGGTGTGTTCAAAGCATAAGCTCCAGCGCGACGGGCGCGTGGTCGGACGGTTGTTCCCACTTGCGGGGCGCCTTGTCGATGATCGACGAGGTGGCTACGGATTTGAGCGCATCGCTGATCAAGATGAGGTCGATCCGCAGACCCATGTTGCGGCGGAACGCGGCCTGCCGGTAGTCCCACCAGCTGAACTGGCCGGCCTCGTCGTTGAACAGGCGGAAGCTGTCGTGCAGGCCGGTGTCGAGGATGGCCTGCAGGGCCGCGCGCTCGGGCGGCGAGCAGAAGATGTCTTCACCCCAGGCCACCGGATCGTACACGTCGCGGTCGTCGCGGCAGATGTTGAAATCGCCCAGCACCACCAGCTTCGGGTATTTCGCGATCTCTTGCGCCACGAAGTCGCGCACCTTCTCCAGCCAGTGCAGCTTGTAGGCGTATTTTTCGTCGCCCAGCGCCTTGCCGTTCACCACGTAGAGATCGATGACGCGGACGTCGCCCACCGTGGCCGCGAGGATGCGGCGCTGCGGGTCGTCGAGGGCGTGGATGTCGGTGACCACGTCGATGGGCTCGTCCTTCGCCAGGATCGCCACGCCGTTATAGGTTTTCTGGCCGGAGTAGACCGACCGGTAGCCCATGGCCGCGAGCTCGTCCACCGGGAACTTGTCGTCGGTGAGCTTGGTTTCCTGCAAGGCCACGATGTCCGGCTGCGCCTCGGCCAACCACTGCTGGAGGTGGGGCAGGCGGACCTTGAGCGAGTTGACGTTCCATGAGGCGATCTTCATCGCGCCATTGTAGAGGACTCCCCGGGGAAACCCACATGGCGCCCGGGCGCCATGTGGGTGTCGGGGTCAGGCCAGCCCGTAGCTGCGCAACAGGGCGGCCGGCTCGGGTTCACGGCCGCGGAAGGCTTTGAACGATTCCAGCGCCGGACGCGTGGAACCCATCGCCAGCACCTCGCGGCGGAAACGTTCGCCCGTGGCACGGTCGAGCACCCCGGCCGCCTCGAACGGCTCGAAGGCGTCGGCCGACAGTACCTCCGCCCACAGGTAGCTGTAGTAACCGGCCGCGTAGCCGCCCGCGAAGACGTGGGTGAAAGCGTGCGGGAAGCGCTGCCAGGCGGGCGGGTGCAGCACCGATACCTCGCCGCGCACCGACTCGAGCACGTCCAGCGCGCGGGCGCCCCGGGCGGGGTCGTACTCCAGGTGCAGGCGGAAGTCGAACAGGGCGAATTCGAGCTGGCGCACGAGGAACAGGCCGGCGTGGAAATGCCGCGCCTTCAACATCTTGTCGTAGAGCTCGTCGGGCAGCGGTTCGCCGGTGACGTAGTGCCGGGCGAACAGGCGCAGCGCCTCGCGGTCCCAGGCGAAGTTCTCCATGAACTGGCTGGGCAGCTCCACCGCGTCCCATTCGACGCCTTCGATACCGGCGACGGAGGGGATATCCACCTCGGTGAGCATGTGGTGCAGGCCATGGCCGAATTCATGGAAGAGCGTGAGTACGTCGTCGTGCGTCAGCAGCGCCGGCGCGCCGTCGGTCGGCGGCGGGAAATTGCAGGTGAGGAAGGCCACCGGCAACTGCACGTGGTCGCCGTCGCGGAAGCGGTGTTCGCACACGTCCATCCATGCGCCGCCGCGTTTGCCGGAGCGCGCATAGAGATCGACATAGGCACCGGCGAAGACGCTGCCGTCGGCGTTGGCCAGGTCGTAGTAACGGACGTCCTTGTGCCAGGTGTCCACGTCGTCGCGCGGCCGGAAGGTGACGCCGTAGAGTTTCTCCACCACGGCGAACAGGCCATCGATCACCTGCAGGGCGGGGAAATACGGCTTCAGTTGCTCTTCGTCGAGCGCATAGCGCTGCTGCCGCAGCCGTTCGGCGGCGAAACCGACGTCCCAGGGCTCGAGGTTGTCGATCTTGAGCTCGTCGGTGGCGAACGCGCGCAGTTCGGCCAGTTCTTCCTTCGCGCGCGGTTTGGCACGCTTGACGAGATCGCGCAGGAAATCGAGTACCACCTGGGGCGAAGCGGCCATCTTGGTCGCCAACGATTCCTCGGCGGCGTTGGCGAAGCCCAACAGCTGGGCCGCCTCGTGGCGCAGGGCCATGATGCGCTCGATGCGCTCGGAGTTGTCGAACTTGCCCTTGTCCGGCCCCTGGTCCGACGCGCGCGTCTGGTAGGCGAAGTAGACCGCCTCGCGCAGGTCACGATTCTCGGCGTAGGTAAGCACCGCCTGCACGCTCGGCTGCTTCAGCGTGACGAGGTAACCCTCGAGCTTGGCTTCACGGGCGTATTCGCGCAGCACCGCGCGGCCCGAGGCGGGGATGCCCGCCAGATCGCGTTCGTCGGTAATGTGCTTGTGCCACGCCTCGGTGGCGTCGAGCACGGCGTTGGAGAACTCGGTGGTGAGCCGGGACAGCTCCACGCCGATCTCGCGGAAGCGCGTGCGCGCCGGTTCTTCCAGGGCCACGCCCGAGAGACGGAAGTCGCGCAGCGCGTGTTCCACCGACGCCCTGGCGGCGACCGGCAGTCCGGCGAAGTCGTCGCGGTCGGCCACGGCCTGGGTGGCGGCATAGAGCGCGCGATTCTGCCCCACCTCGAGGCCGTGCTCGGTGAGCTTCTCCTCGGCGATGCCGTGCGCCTTGCGCAGGGCTTCCGAATCGGCCACCGAATGCAGGTGGCTCACGGGCGCCCAGGCCCGGGACATGGCCTGGTCGAGGCGCTCCTGGGCGAGGATCACGTGCTCGAAGTCGCGCAAGGCGCCCTCGGCGGTGATCTCGTCGATGCGCGCGCGCTCCTGGGCGATGAGCCGGTCGATGGCGGGTTCGACGTGCTCGGGCCGGATGGCCGAGAACGCGGGCAGGTCGCCGTTGGGGTCGAGCAGGGGATTGGTGGTGCTGTCCATGGGGGTCTCCTTTCGGTTCCCAGCGTGGTGCTGGGCTCCAGCCAAATCAAGCTGTCCGCGATCCCTACGGAGCGGAGAGATAATCGTCTTTGAGCCGCACGTAGTTGGCCGCGGAGTAATAAAGCTGCTCCACCTGCCTGTCGCTCAGCACGCGAACCATCTTCGCCGGATTGCCCACCCACAGCTCGCGCTCGCCGACCACCTTGCCCGGCGGCACCAGCGCGCCCGCCGCCACGAAGGCGTGCTTCTTCACCACCGCGCCGTCGAGCACGGTGGCGTGCATGCCGATGAGGCAGGCGTCCTCGATGGTGCAGGCGTGGATCACCGCGCCGTGGCCGATGGTGACGTCCTCGCCGATCAACGTGGGAAAGCCGCCCGGGGTATACGGACCGTCGTGGGTAACGTGGACGATGGCGCCGTCCTGCAGGTTGCTGCGCGCGCCGATGCGGATGTGGTGCACGTCGCCGCGGGCGACGGCACCGGGCCAGATCGAGACGTCGTCGGCCAGGTCGACGTCGCCGATCAGGGTGCTGGCCGGATCGACGTAGACGCGTGCACCGAGGCGCGGATGGATGCCTTTGAAGGGCCGGATGGACATGGTGGGGGGAACCGTTGAACGTGGGGCGCAAGAATAACGCCCTTGCGGTTCACCAGGCCGCGCGGCGGCCGCTCACATGAACTTGCCGCCCTTGATGCGGCCTTCCGCGTCGATCTCCGGGAAATAGCGGCTGTTGTTCATGCGGATCTCGCGCGTGGTCATCATGTCGGGCGTGACCAGCAGGACATCGGGGTAGGCCGCGCGGAACTGCTCGGGCGTGGGACGGGTGGCGATGAAGGCGTCGAAGGCCTTCACGTCGGTGACGAAGCCCGCCACGGGCTGCGGCCGCGGCTGGGTGGCCGGGGCGGTCTGGCAGGCGCTGAGCACGGCGCCGCCGAGGGCGGCCATGAAGAAGAGGATGCCGAAACGGTTCATGGGAGAGGCTCCTTGCCTTGGGGAACGCCAAGTATCCCCCTTTCGGGGGTTGCGGACCATGAACGGACCCGCAAATCCGCGCCCCTATGGGATATGGCGCCTCATCGCGTCGGCCCTGGCCTCGTCCTCGGCGGTGACCACCTGCTGCTGCGCGTCGAGCTTGGCGCCCAGGATGATCAGCGTGTAGTTCGTGGGATCGAAGTCTCGCAGCAAGGCGATCTCGCGGCGCGCCTCTTCCAGCTGCCGGCGATTGATCTGCTGCTCGATCTCCTGGGACGCGAACGGCATGGTTTCGCGCAGGGCGTCCTGCGCGGTGGCGTTGCTCTTGTCGAGCTGAAGCACGCTCAGGTAGTACTCGTAGGCGTTGTTGCCCTGCGGCGCGACGAGGCGGCCGTCCTTCGTCGCCTCGCGGGCGAGTCCCAGCAGGATGTCCACTTCGCTGGAATGGCCCGACGGCGCCGCCGCATCGGTGAGCGTCCCGGCCGCGCTCGAAGGTGCCGACACGTGCTGGCCGCGCGTCAGCAGCGTGGCGGCCACGGCCGCGATCACGATCGCGCCCGCGACGGCGGCGAGAACCGCGCGACGGGGCATCGCGGCGGGAAGGGAGTCGAGCATGGGGTGATTCTCGTGGGGCATCCGCGACCAGGCCATCCCCCTGTCGGACGGCCCCGGCGGACGGATCACGGTATCGCCCGATTGTTGCAATCCGGTTGCCGTGCGCGCGGGCACATCGCGGTTTCCCGTCTGGACGTCCAAATGTGATGCCTGTCAGGTTTACTTTCCGGCAATGCGTATACCGTCGGCGGGCTGATCGACCGTGCTGTTGCGGCGTCAGGGGGAGCTTCGAAGCGGGGGAGTTCGGCGGGGGAATCCATCACTCACGCCAAGGGAGTCCACCGATGTTTCGCAGGTATCTCAACCAGCTCGCGCTCGCGGGGCTGACGACGGGGTGTGCCCTGTCGCTGCCGGCCGCCGCCGTCGAGCTGACGCAGGCGGCTCGCGCCGCCGCTCCCGCCGCCACGGTCCGCGTGACCCGGCAGGTGGAGAAGACGTCCACCTTCGCGCTGCCCGGCGGCACGCCGGGACCGGCCGCCGCACGGCACGACCAGGGTGCCATGGCGCCCACCGACGCCATCGACTCGATGACGCTCGTGCTCAAGCGCGACGACGATCGCGAGAAAGCCTTCCGCAGCTACCTGTCGAGCCTCAACAATCCCGGCTCGGGCAACTTCCACCAATGGCTCACCGCCGACCAGCTCGGCGAACGGTTCGGACCGGCGCCCCAGGACGTGCAGGCGGTGAAGCAATGGCTGGCGTCGCAGGGCCTCACGGTGTCCTACGTGTCGCGCGACCGCATGCGCATCGAATTCTCCGGTTCGGCCGCGGCGGTGACCAAGGCCTTCGCCACCGACCTGCATCGCTATGACCTCGACGGCAACCGCCGTTTCGCCAACCGCACGCCCGCGCGCGTACCGGCGGCACTGTCGACGGTGGTCGCCAGCGTGTCGCTGCACAACATCTTCCCCACCGCGCAGCACACGCCGTTCACCCGCACGCAGTTCGACCGCAAGCAGGGCAAGTGGATCGCGCCGGCCACGGCGAAGGCGAATTTCACGGTGCCGCCGGGCACGTCGAATCCGAGCACCACGTACGACATGGTGCCGGCCGACTTCAACCAGGTGTACAACGTCAATCCGCTGTGGAAGCGCAGCCAGCCCGTACGCGGCGAGGGCCAGACCGTGGTGGTGCTCGAGCGCACCAACGTGCTGCCCGGCGACGTGCAGCATTTCCGCGACGCGTTCCTGCCGTCCGATGCGAAAGGCACGTTCAGCATCCTGCATCCGCTCGCCGGCGGCGAAGCCTGCGCCGATCCGGGCCTGAACGGCGATGAGGGCGAAGCCGCGCTCGATGCCGAATGGGCCGGTGCCGCCGCCCCCGACGCCGACATCGTGCTGGCCTCGTGCGCCGACAGCGGCGCCAGCTTCGGGCCGTTCATCGCCGCCTCGCGGCTGCTCGACGGCGGCCCCAACGGCGAACTGCCGGCGCCGGTGTGGAGCCTGAGCTACGGCGCCTGCGAAGCGCAGGACCCGTCCGATGCCTCGCTGGCCGACATCCTGTTCTCGTCGGCCGCCGCCGAAGGCGTCACGGTGTTCGTTTCCTCCGGCGACGGCGGTTCGACGCAGTGCGACCAGGGCGCGCTGTTCTGGTCGACCTCGGGCGCGTCGGTGAACGGACTGGCCTCGTCACCGTCGGTGGTGGCCGTGGGCGGCACCGACTTCAACGACCTGGGCAAGCAGTCGGCCTACTGGACGGCCAAGAACATGCCGTACTACCAGTCCGCGGTGAGCTATATCCCGGAGATGGCCTGGAACAACAGCTGCGCGAGCGAGCACCTGTACACGCTGCTGGGCTACGAGGACGGCGTCACCGCGTGCAACGACGGCTCCGGCCGCGGCGGCGATTTCCTCCAGGTCGGCGGCGCGGGCGGCGGCCCCAGCACGGTGTTCCAGCAGCCCGTGGAGCAGGTCGGCATCCACGGTTCGACCAACCACACCTCGCGTACGATTCCCGACGTGTCGCTGTTCTCCGCCAACGGGATCTTCGGCCATGCGCTGGTGTTCTGCATGTCCGACAGCGCCAACGGCGGCACCGCCTGCGATTTCCGCGATCCCGACGCCGTATTCGCCAACTCCGCCGGCGGCACCTCGTTCGCCGCGCCGGCCATGGCGGGCGTGCAGGCGCTGATCAACCAGGCCAACGACACCCGCCACGGCAACATGCTGCCCGCGCTTTACGGCATCGCCGCGCGCCAGTTCGGCACGGTGGGTTCGCCCAACACCAAGATGCTCAACGCGTGCAACGCCAGCAACGGCAACACGGCCAGCCCCGAATGCGTGTTCTACAACGTGACCGAGGGCGACATCGTGCAGCCCTGCGGCGCGGGCTCGGTCAACTGCGACAGCGGCAAGAACCTCGCCAACGTCGTCGGCATCGTCGAGGGCGGCGATCCCACCACCGGCACGCTGGTGCCCGCCTGGCGCACCAACGTCGGATACAGCCTCGCCACCGGCCTGGGCAGCATCAACGCGGCCAACCTGAGTGATGCCGTCGCCGACTGGTCCGCCCCGGCGCGCCGCGGCTACCAGGCCCCGATGGACCTGTTCTCGCTCAAGAACCTCTTCACCAACGACGGTTACAGCGACTTCGCCTATGTCGATCCGGACAAGGGCCTGCTGCACTCGGTCGCGATGAAGGGCGCGGTCAGCCTTTACGACCAGGCCCAGGCACTCGATGCCGGCCTCACCGTGGTCGCCTCCGGCGATTTCATCCCCGGGCTCGACGCGCTGTCGCTGAAGTCGAACGAGCTGTTGCTTATCGGTACCGATAATCGCCTGCACGTGTGGGTGTCGGCCGCCGACGGCGAATACTTCACCTTCACCGTAGCCGATGCCATCCCCTCCAACTGGAAGCTGCTGGGCGCGGGCGTGCACGACGACAGCGGCGTGCAGAAGTTGGTCTGGTTCGATACCGAGAAGGACCAGATCGTCTGGTGGGCGCTGGATCTCGACCCCAAGACGCAGAACGACATCATCGTCACCGGCAAGTCGTGGCCGAAGAACGGCGTCGCGGGCGCCCAGCCGACACTGGCCGACGTCGACGGCGACGGTTACACCGACATCGTCTGGACCTTCGTCAACGGTACCTCGGTCACGCTGTGGCGCGGCGACCGTCGCGACGGCTTCGTCAGCCTGAAGCTGCCGGATCGTCCGGCCAACACGCGCCTGTTCGGCGTGGGCGACGTCGACGGCGACGGCACCACCGACCTGATCTGGACCAACACCGCCACCGGTGGCATCACGTGGTGGAACATGAATGGCCTCACCGTCACGGGTCGCCATGACCATGCGGTGCCCGCCGGGTACACGCTGCTTTCGGTGGCCGACTACGACGGCGACGGTCGCGCCGACCTGCTGTGGCGCGATGCGAACAACCGCATCGTGCAGTGGCAGAGCACGGGCGGGGACTTCGCGTCGTTCCGCGTGGCCGATGCGTATGGCACCGCGCTCACGTTGGGTGCGAAGGCGATCGTGCCGGCCAACCGGTTCCAGGGGAGCCATCGGTTGCCGACGGCGCTCTGAGCGTTCGTTGGATGAAAGAGGGGCCTGTTCGCCTCAGGCGGCAGGCCCCGTCATTCCTGCGAAGGCAGGAATCCAGCGTCTCCCGTCACCGTGGCGGAAGACGCCGGGCCCCTGCCTTCGCAGGGGCGACGTGAGGTTATTGCCAAGGGGTTCGCGGTCAGCACATCGCGTTGAAGCGGACGTCTGTTCGCCTCAAGGCAGCCGACCCGTCATTCCTGCGAAGGCAGGGGCCAGCGTCTTCCGTCACCGTGGCGGAAGACGCTGGGCGCCTGCCTTCGCAGGGGCGACGTGAGGTTATTGCCAAGGGGTTCGCGGTCAGCACATCGCGTTGAAGCGGACGTCTGTTCACCTCAAGGCAGCCGACCCGTCATTCCTGCGAAGGCAGGGGCCAGCGTCTTCCGTCACCGTGGCGGAAGACGCTGGGCGCCTGCCTTCGCAGGGGCGACGTGAGGTTATTGCCAAGGGGTTCGCGGTCAGCACATCGCGTTGAAGCGGACGTCTGTTCACCTCAAGGCAGCCGACCCGTCATTCCTGCGAAAGCAGGAATCCAGCGTCTCCCGTCACCGTGGCGGAAGACGCTGGGCGCCTGCCTTCGCAGGGGCGACGTGAGGTTATTGCCAAGGGGTTCGCGGTCAGCACATCGCGTTGAAGCGGACGTCTGTTCACCTCAAGGCAGCCGACCCGTCATTCCTGCGAAAGCAGGAATCCAGCGTCTCCCGTCACCGTGGCGGAAGACGCTGGGCCCCTGCCTTCGCAGGGGCGACGTGAGGTTATTGCCAAGGGGTTCGCGGTCAGCACATCGCGTTGAAGCGGACGTCTGTTCGCCTCAAGGCAGCCGACCCGTCATTCCTGCGAAGGCAGGAATCCAGCGTCTCCCGTCACCGTGGCGGAAGACGCTGGGCGCCTGCCTTCGCAGGGCGACGCTAGGTTTCGACCATGCGGCTCGCGGTCAGAACTTCGCGTTGAGGCTTACGAAGTACTGCCGCGGCGCACCCGCCATCAGCGTCTGGTTGTAGCCGTTCGGATCGAAGGCCACGTAACCGTTCGTGCCGGTCGTCGCGAAGTAGCGCTTGTCGAGCAGGTTGGTGGCGTTGAGCCCGATGCTGAGTTCATCCACGCCCGCCACCGCGCCGAAGTCGTAGGCCACGCCGGCGTTCATCACCCAGTACGAAGGCACCGACGAATCGTTGGTATAGGTGATGTAGCGGCGGCCCGTGTACTTGCCTTCGAGGTTCGCGCGCCAGCCCGCGATCTCGTAGCTCACGGCGCTTGAGAACATCGTCTTGGGCACGCCCACCACGTACTTGTCGGCGGTGGGGATGAGGCCGGAGCTTTGGTAATCGTCCTGGTACGTCGAGTGGTTGTACGAGAACGAATTGAGCCAGGACAGTCCCTGCACCGGCTTCCAGATGAAGGCCAGGTCGGCGCCGCGGCTCTTCACGTCGCCCACGTTGTTCAACGACGAGGCGCAGGTGACCACGGCCGGGCAGGGCGTGGTGACGAGCAGGCGGTTTTCGAAGCGCGTATAGAACACGCCCACCGAGGCCTCGAAGGTGTCGCCGTGGGCGCGATAGCCGAGCTGCCACGTCTGCGACTCTTCCGGCTTCAGGCGGCTCTTCGCATCGTCGAAGGCCTGCTGCGAGGTGCTGAAGGGCGTGATGCCGAACGCCGAGAGATTTTTCGCGTACGACGCATAGATGTCCTGGTTGGCGTCGAGCTTGTAGTCGGCACCGGCCTGCGGCAGGAAGCCCTTGCTCGCGCGCATGCGGCCCTGCGCATAGGACGTGGTCGGCACCAGCGAGGTGGCGTCGGTGGTGACGCGCAACGACTTCGCGCCGAAGTTGACGGTCAGCGCGTCGTCGAGGAGGTGTAGCGTATCCTCGGCGTAGGCCATGCGCGTCTTGGTTTCGTAGTGTTGCAGGAACGCGCGCATGAAGGGCGCCTGGTCGTCGTAGACGACGTACAACGAGGTGTACTGGCCACCGAGCGGGAAGAAATTTCGTTCCTGGTTGGTGTTCGCGTCTTCGCCCCACACGCCGATCTCGACGTCGTTGTTCGCCACGCTGAACTTCAACGCGGAGGTGATGCCGTAGCGGTCCAGTCCGTAATCGGTCGTACGCATCGAGATGGGCACCGTCGGCGACGACGCCTGGTACGGCGTGGCCCATTGCCCCTCGCCGCGATCGGCGTGGTAGTAGCCCGTCGCGTCGAGCGTGGCGCCACCGAGGTTGAACGAACCGGAAAGGCCTGCCAGACCGTCGCGACGGATGCCGCCGCCGGCGTAATAGGTGGCGTCGCCCTTGCCGTAATCGGCCGGCAACGCGTTCAGCACGGCCGGGTAATCGCCCTTGCCGTTCAGCGCGTTGGCGATCTGCACGGCGGTGTTCCAGTCCGGCTGGAGGTAATCCCAATCCCAGCCCAATGCGCGCTGGCTGGTGAGGGACAGGTCCATGTAGTCGTATTCCTTGCGCTTGCTGCCGTCGGCGAACAGGCTGATGCGGTTGCCGTCGCCCCATTGATAAACGGCCTTGAGGTTGGCCTGGTTGCTCTTCTGGTCGCCGAAGCCCTTCCACTTGTCGGTGTCGGCGTGGGCGAACGACAGGTACATCGAGAAGCCATCGTGATCGCCGGAGTCGACGCGGGCGAACGTGCGCCGCGTCGAATCCGAGCCCAGAACCTGGCTCACGCGCACGCCGGCCTTCATGTCCGGGTCGGCGGAGTAGAACTGCACCGTGCCGCCGAGGTTGGTGTTCGACGCGGTGCCCAGCGCACCCGCTCCCTGCGCCAGTTCGACGGTGGCGAGGTTCTCGGAGGTGATCGCGCGGGTGACCTGCAGGCCATCGGTGACGCCGTAGCCCATCGTGCCCAGCGGAATGCCGTCGAGGGTGAAACCCAGGCGAGACTGGTCGAAGCCGTGCAGGTTGATCTGCGTGGACCACTCGTAGGCACCCCAGGGATCGGCGGCCTGGAACTGCACGCCCGGCAGCTTATCCAACGCCTTGAGCGGGCTGGAACCCGGGGCCTGCTGGCGCACGATCTCGTCGACGCCGATGCTCTGGATCTGGCGCGTTTCGCCCGGAGCGATGACGGATACCGCTTCGAGTTGTTTCGCGTCGCGGCTGTCGGTGGACGTGGACGGCGTGGTGTCGTCGTCGGCCCTCGCGAGGCCTGCGTACAGGGAAAGGGCAAGAGCGGTGGCCAGGGCGGTGCGGGCGAACGTCATCGGGTGGACCTTGCGGGGAGATGAGTCCCCCAGCGTCCCCGTTTCCCATGTAACGGCCCTTACGCCGATGTGACGTGGGTCTTACGTGTCTTTCACGCGACGCGGTTCGCTGACATCGTTCGGTCACACATCAACCGCCTCGCTCCGCTGGATTCGCCGATACGATCGGCTCCCACCCCTTCGGTAGCAGGCTTACTACCGAAGGGTGGGTGCCGATCGTATCGGCGAATCGAGATGGCCTCAGGCCAGCGCGGGGCTGTCCGCGATCTCCCGCTCGATGAAGTCCGGCGTGAACGCCGGCGCATACCGTTTCACCACCGCTCCCGAGCGGTCGACGAGGAACTTGGTGAAGTTCCACTTGATGTCCTCGGCACCGAGCAACCCCGGCGCGGCGTGCTTGAGCGCGGCATACAGCGGGTGCGTGCCTTCGCCGTTGACCTCGATCTTCGAGAACAGCGGAAAACTCACGCCGTAGGTGAGGTCGCAGAACGACTTAATGTCCGCGTCGGCGCCGGGCTCCTGATTGCCGAACTGGTCGCAGGGAAAGCCCAGGATCTCGAAGCCCTGCCCGCGCATGCGCTGGTACATCGCCTCCAGGCCCTGGTACTGCGGGGTGAACTGGCAGCGCGAAGCGACGTTGACGATCAGCAGCGTCTTGCCGCGATACGCCTCCATGGAGAGCGCCTGCCCGTCGATGGTGCGAACCTGGTGGTCGTAGATGGATGACATGCGGATTCCCGTTCGTGATGCGCTCAGTGTCCACGTCATCGGATGGGATGACAAATCGATTGATGCACTTGCCACGATAGGTTCGTTCAATCGACGATCACAGCAGTGATGCCAGCCAAACGAACAGGAAGTACGACAACGGTGCCGATGCCAACCCCAACAGGAAGCGGGCGCCCAGGTGGGAAGGCCTTGGCACCAGCGCAAGGAGGGACGCGCCGACGACGACCGCGACATAGGGTGCGAATGTCATCGCCCAGGCGGCGTAGAACGCGAAGTCCGGACGGTCCGTCGAGCGCAGGACGTGCGTGACGACGACGGCGGCGTAGAACAACGAAGGAAGTGACACGGCACCCAGCACCACGACCGCGCGTCTGCGGGTCGCCGGCCGGAGATACATGAGCGCCAGCCATCCGGCGGGAACGCCCAACTCGATGCATACCGCGATGAAGGTCAACGTCCTTTCGTCCATAAGCATCCCTCGAGCCGTCCGATGCGGCGTAGCGTAGTCCGTCTCGGAGGCCTATGCCGCCGTGGCCTTCTCCAGCGCCGCCAACCATGACAGCGCGTGCGCGCGACCCGATCCGCACATGGCGGCTTCGGGTCGGAGGCCGTCGCAGACCTTCGGTCGCTCGGGGCGGCCGAAGATCGCGCAGCGGTTGTCGGCGGTGAGCTGTACGCAGCGCACGCCGGCCGGTTTGCCCTGCGGCATGCCGGGGATGGGCGAGCTGATCGACGGGGCGATGCAGCACGCGCCGCAACCGGGGCGGCAGGCGAGTCCCATGCTCAGTAACGCTGGCGCAGTTCGCGGTAGACCGGGTCGGTGTCGGGGCGCTGCCCGTGCCAGCGTTCGAAGGCGTCGGCCGCCTGTTCCACCAGCATGCCCAGGCCGTCGCGGAACCAGTCGGGGCGGACCCCGGCGGCGACGGCCCAACCCTTGAAGCCCGCCGAGGCGGCGCCGTAACACAGGTCGTAGGCCGTCGAATGGTCCTGCACGATGGACATCGGCAGGGCGAAGTCGCCCCCCGTGACGCCGATGGAGGTCGCGTTCACCACGAGGTCGAAGCACTCGCCTTCCAGGCCGTCCCAATAGCGCGTATGGCACCGGGCGGGTTCGCCGATGGCGTCGGCGATCTCGTCGGCACGCTCGGGCGTGCGGTTGACGATGGTGAGCGATCGCACGCCGGCGTCCATGAGCGCCCAGGCCACCGCCTTGGCGGCGCCGCCGGCACCCAGCAGCAGGGCGTCGTGACCGCGCAGGTCGAAACCGTGGCGTTCGGTGATGTCGCGCACGAAGCCGCTGCCGTCGGTGTTGTGCGCCTCGATGCCGCCGCCGACCAGGGGCGTGAGGGTATTGGCCGACCCGGTGCGCGCGGCGGCTTCGGTGTGCTTGTCGGCAAGGGCGAGGGCGACGTTCTTGTGCGGCAGGGTCACGTTGGCACCGAGGCCGCCCTCGGCGAAGAAGCGCTTCACCTCGGCGACGAAGTCGTCCGGCGCGGCGTCGATGGTCCGGTAATCGAGGGCGATGCCCAGCTGCTTCGCGAAAGCCGAGTGGATTTCGGGGGACAGCGAGTGCGCGATCGGGTGACCGAACACGGCGTAACGGTGCGCTTCGGCGCTCATGGAGGCTCCTTCGATGGCTTGGCCCCGCCATTCTACCCAGCCGGTCGCGGTCCGTGAGACGGGGGCCGCCTAACGTGCGGCCCATGCCGCCACGGAGTCACGCCATGAACGACACGCTTTCGCCCCGCCGCATCCGCGCCCTCATCGCCATGGCCTGGCTGGCCGCCGGCGCGCTGCTGCTCCTGCTCACGCCGTTGTCGGCGCATAGCGAGACGTTGGGCTGGTCGCCCGTCTTCTGGCTGCTGCTGGCGCCGGCGAGCGTTCTCGTGGCGATGCGGCCTCGGCTGCCGTTGGAGTTGCTGGGGACGTTGTGGCGGCGGTGAGACAGAAGACGCTGGGCTCCTGCCTTCGCAGGAGCGACGAACGACGGGATTGACCTCTCGTCGCTCCTGCGAAGGCAGGAGCCCAGCGTCTCCCGCTTCAGCCCTTGATACCCAACCGCTTCAACTCCATCCGCCGCAAAAACTCCTGCATGATGCGCAGGTAGAGATCCTCGCCCAGGTACGCATCCTCCACGCCCGCGTCGATCGACGGATTGTCGTTCACCTCGATCACCACCGGGCGGTCGCCCACCTGCTTGAGGTCCACCCCGTAGATACCGTCGCCGATGGTCTGGGTGGCCTTCAGCGCCAGCTTCACCACCTCGCTCGGTGCCTCGCGCACCGGCACCGTGCGGAAGCCGCCCGACTTGGCCGTGCCCTTGGCGCCGTGGTTGTAGATCTGCCAGTGGCCGCGCGACATGAAGTACTGGCAGGCATAGAGCGGCTCGTGGTTGAGCACGCCGATGCGCCAGTCGAACTCGGTATAGAGGTATTCCTGCGCGATCACCAGGGAGCTGTGCGCGAACAGCTCGGACGCCGCCTTCTCCAGCGCCTCGCGCGATTCCACCTTCACGACGCCGCGCGAGAACGAGCCGTCGGGAATCTTCAGCACGAGCGGCAGGCCGAGGCGGTCGGGCAACTCGCGCAACTGCTTCGGATCGTCGCGGTAGAGGATCTCGGTGGTCGGCGTGGCGAGCTTGCGCGACACCATCAGGTCGTTCAGGAAGATCTTGTTCGTGCAGCGCAGGATCGAGGTGGGATCGTCCATCACCACCATGCCCTCCTTCTCCGCGCGATGGGCGAAGCGGTAGGTGTGGTTGTCGCTGGCCGTGGTCTCGCGGATGAACAGGCCGTCGTACTCGGCGAGGCGCTGGTAATCGTTGCGGCCGATCGGGTCGACCTCGATGCCCAGGTGCTTGCCCGCCTCGACGAAGTGCTTGAGCGCCTTCTTGTTCGACGGCGGCATCGCCTCGTTGGGATCGACGAGCATGGCGATGTCGTAGCGGAAGCGCTTGCGCGTGCGCGGCCGTCGCCAGATCTTGCGGGAAAACTTCTCCAGCGCCGTCGCGAACGCATCTTCCTGCGCGTCGTCGAGCGTGTGCAGGCCCACCGGCTTCACCGCCGACACCTGCCAGATCCGGTCGCGCTCGAATTCGATGCGCATGAGCGGGCAGGGGAACATGTCGAAGATCTGCCGGGCGAGATCCTGCAGGTCGGGCAACGCCGTTTCGCCGAAGTAGACCAGCACCCCGAAATCGGTGGTGTCACGGCCGCCCGCGGGCAGGAACTTCTGCAGTTTCTGGTTGAGGTCGTCAATGTCCAGGCCGTAGAGCGAGCGGCGGCGAAGGTCGTTCACCGTGCGCACGGAAGGAATCACCTTGTGCCCGCGCGCCTCGGCCAGCAGCGACACGTAATAGCCCGTACCCAGGTATTTGTAGCTGCGGCACAGGTTGATGACGTGGGTGCGCTCGTCGTCGCCGCCGACCGGCTCGCGGAGGTAGTCCATGGCGGTGACGACGTCGGCGGACGGGTAATACGAGCCCCAGTCGGAGGCCTTCTCCACGACGATGACGAGCCGGCTCATGACACCTCTGCAGACGACGATCCGAGCGTCGTCGGCCCGCCATCGGGCCGAGGCGTTTCGCCGGTTGGCGGCAGTGTGTTCTCCGAGGTGACGGCGCACAAGCGGCCGTCGTGAAACCCATGAGGAAATGTTTAGGAAAAAGTCATTGATCGACGGGACGACGGGGTCTACAGTTCCGCGCTTGCCGATATCCCCGCCGGCCCCGCCGCCGTCTCACCCCACCCGCGCCGGAGTTCCATCACGCATGCGTCCACCCCCGGTTACCGCCGCGGTACGCGTTCGTCGCGCCGAATTGAGCGATCTCGACGACCTGGTCGCCCTCGAGGAATCGAGCTTCGCCCAGGATCGCCTGAGCCGCGCCCAGTACCGCAAGCACCTGGACAGCGAAAGCGCCACCGTCCTCGTGGCCAGCGCCAACCATCGCCGCTTCCTTGGCACCGCCGTGGTGTTCTTCCGCAAGGGCACCACGGTGGCGCGCCTGTACTCGATCGCCACCAAGCCCGAAGCGCAGGGCAAGGGCGTGGGCTCGGCGCTGGTCGCGGCGGCGGAAGACGCCGGCCGCGCGCACGGTTGCCGCGCCTTGCGCCTGGAAGTGCGCAAGGACAACGCCGTGGCCATCCGACTGTACGAGCGCCTGGGCTATAAGCGCATCGGCGAATACGCGGCCTATTACGCCGACGGCGCGGATGCCTTCCGGTTCGAGAAACCGCTCTGAGGTCAGGGCTATACTGGTCGCCGCTAACGCCGGAACCGACCATGCGCCGATCGATGCTCCCTTGCGCCCTCGTCCTCGCCGCCCTGGCCCTGTCGGGCTGCGGCAACAAGGGCCCGTTGTTCATGCCGCCCCCGGCGGCGGCGGCCAAGCCGGCCACGCCCGCGCAGCCCGTGGTGCAACCGGCGCATGCGTCCACCGTGGGACCGGCGCCGGTGAGCACCACGTTCGCCCCGTTCAACCCCGTCATCCACCCGTAACCGCCATGCCCATCCGATTCACCAAGATGCATGGAATCGGCAACGATTTCGTCGTGGTGGACTGGCGCGAGGATGCCGGGCACGTGCCCAACACCGCGCGCATCGTGGCGTTGTCCAACCGCCATACCGGCATCGGCTTCGACCAGCTGCTCAGCATCGAACCGGCGCGCGATCCCTCGTGCGCGTTCTACTACGGCATCTGGAACGCCGACGGCACCCCCTCGGGCCAGTGCGGCAACGGCGTGCGCTGCGTGGCGGCATGGCTGGACCGCGAGGGCGCCATCGAGCGTAACGTGCCGATTCGGCTGGAAAGCCCCTCCGGCCCGGTCACCGTGCGCGTGCTGGGCGAGGGCATCGTCACGGTGGACATGGGCGAACCGGATTTCGATCCCGCGCACGTCCCGCTCGATCGCCCGCCCCATGCCACCTACACGCTCGAGGCCGATGGCGAGGAAGTGAGCTTTGGCGCCGTGTCGATGGGCAACCCGCACGCGGTGGTCTTCGTCGACGACGTGACCGACCCCCGCGTCGACCGTCTCGGCCCGTTGCTCACCCACCATCCGCTTTTTCCGAAGGGCGCCAACGTGGGCTTCGCGCAGCGCCTCGGCGCCGGTCACCTGCGCCTGCGCGTCCACGAGCGCGGCAGCGGCTGGACGCAGGCCTGCGGGACCGGCGCCTGCGCCGCCGCCGCGGTCGCCCATGCGCTGGGCCTCGCCGGCCCCGTGGTCGACGTCGACCTCCCCGGCGGCCGACTCACCATCGAATGGCACGGACCGGGCCACACGCTGTGGATGACCGGACCGGCGGCGTTCGTTTTCGAAGGCGAGGTGTGACGCGGGCCTCCGAACGCGTCACACTGGACCCGGCAAGCACCCCATGAAGGACGTCATCCCCATGACCGACAGCGCGATCGACGGCGACCTCGACCCGGCCACCGTGGCGTCCTGGCTGCGCCGCCACCCCGATTTTCTCGCCGATTACCCCGAATTGGCCGATGCCCTCGTGCTGCCCACGCGCAACGGGCCGGCCACCTCGCTCGCCGTGCACCAGATGCGTTCGCTGCGCGAGAAAAACGCCGAGCTCGACACGCGCCTGCGCGAACTCTCGACCATCGCGGGCGAGAACGAAAAGCTCATGCGTCGCGTGCACGGCCTGATGCTGGCGCTGCTCGGCGCCGGCGGCATCGAGGAAACGGTACGCAGCGTCGTGCGCCGGCTCACCGACGACTTCCAGTCCGAGCGCGTGCGGCTGGTGTTTTTCGGCGACCTCGCCGGCCTGCCCGACGAACCCTGGCTGCTGCGCGAGTCGCGCGGCAGCGCCGGCCTGCCCGAGTTCGCCTCGTTCCTCGAACACGGCGAACCGGTGGCCGGCCGCCTGGCGCCCGAAAAGCTGCACCGCCTGTTCGGGGCGGAAGCCGCCGAGGTTCGCTCGGCCGCGCTGATGCGCGTCGGCCCCGATGCCATGCTCGCCATCGGCAGCCTGGATGCCGACCGCTTCCATCCGGGGATGGGCACGCTGTTCCTCGACATGATTTCCACCACCGTGGGCTCGGCGATCCAGCGGGCCCGGAAGGCCGCGTGACACCGCGCGAGGCCGTCGAGGCCTTCCTTCGCCATTTCTCGGCGGAGCGGGCCCCCTCGGCGCACACGCTCTCGGCGTACCGCCGCGACCTGGAAAAGCTGCTGCGTTTCATGGAAAACGAGGGCATAGCCGGCTTCGACGCCCTCGCGCCCGACCGCCTGCGCGGCATGATCGCCCGCGAACACCGTGGCGGTCTCGCGCCGAACAGCATCCAGCGCCTGCTCTCGGCCTGCCGCACGCTGTTCCGTTACCTCAACCGCGAAGGCCGCCTTGCCCACGACCCGGCGGCTGGCGTGCGCGGTCCGAAGGTACGCCGCAAGCTGCCGCACGTGCTCGACGTGGACGAGGCCAAGCAACTGGTCGAAACCACGCTGGGCGACGCCCACGGTCCACGCGATACCGCGATGATGGAGTTGCTGTATTCCAGCGGCCTTCGCCTGTCCGAACTGTGCGGCCTGCGCTGGGGCGACCTCGACCTCGACGACGGCCAGGTCCGGGTGCTGGGCAAGGGCAACAAGATGCGCCTGCTTCCCGTGGGGCGCCACGCCGTGACGGCGCTGCGCCAGCTCGCCGCGCTCGGAGGCAACGGCCCGGAGCAACCCGTGTTCAAGGGCCGTGGCGACGGGCCGATCAGCCCGCGTACCGTGCAGAAGCGCCTCAGCCTGCTCTCGGCGGGAATGACCCACCACGTGCACCCGCACATGCTGCGCCACACTTTCGCCAGCCACATGCTCGAGTCCTCCGGCGACCTGCGCTCGGTGCAGGAGCTGCTGGGGCATGCGGACATCGCCACCACGCAGATCTATACGCACCTGGATTTCCAGCACCTGGCGAAGGTGTACGACGCGGCGCATCCGAGGGCGAAGCGGAAAGCGTAAGGCCCGGGTTCCTGCTTCTTCTCGGGAACGACGAACGGCACGATCCAGCGCCGTGTACGGAAACCTCACGCCGTTCCCGCGAAGGCGGGAACCCGGCGTCTTCCGCCCGCCCTCACCCTTGCCCGGCAGCCACCCGCCCCCACATCTGCCGTTCCACCCGGAAGCGAGAACCCCATGGAACCGATGCACGCCACGACCATCGTCTGCGTTCGCCGGGACGGCAAGGTCGTCCTCGGCAGCGACGGCCAGGTCACCCTCGGCAACACCGTCATGAAGTCCAACGCGCGCAAGGTGCGCCGCCTGGGCAAGGGCGACGTGCTGGCCGGCTTCGCCGGCGCCACCGCCGACGCCTTCACGCTGTTCGAGCTGTTCGAGGAGAAGCTGGTCAAGCACGGCGGCAACCTCACCCGCGCGGCCGTGGAAATGGCCAAGGAATGGCGTACCGACCGCCGCCTGGGCCGCCTGGAGGCCATGCTGGCGGTGGCCGACAAGGAGGCGTCGCTTCTCATCTCGGGCAACGGCGACGTGCTCGAACCCGAGCACGGCCTCATCGCCATCGGCTCCGGCGGCCCTTACGCGCAGTCCGCCGCGCTGGCCCTGCTCGAAAACACCGACCTGGATGCGCGCACGATCGTGGAGAAATCGCTGAAGATCGCTGGCGATATCTGCATCTATACCAATCACAACTATTCGATCGAAGAGCTCTGAGCGATGTCCGAACTCACTCCCCGCGAGATCGTCAACGAACTGGACCGCTACATCATCGGCCAGCACGACGCCAAGCGCGCCGTGGCCATCGCCCTGCGCAACCGCTGGCGCCGCATGCAGCTGGAGCCGGGCATGCGCGACGAGGTCACGCCGAAGAACATCCTGATGATCGGCCCCACGGGCGTCGGCAAGACCGAGATCGCCCGCCGCTTGGCCACCCTCGCCAACGCGCCGTTCGTGAAGGTGGAAGCCACCAAGTTCACCGAGGTGGGCTATGTGGGCAAGGACGTCGAATCGATCATCCGCGACCTCGCCGACGTCTCCTACAAGCTTGTGCGTGAGCAGGGCAAGGCCCGCGTGCGCAGCCAGGCCGAGGATGCCGCCGAAGACCGTCTGCTCGACGCCCTCCTGCCGCGCCGCCAGGCCACCGGCTGGGACGACACCGGCGCCGCGCCGGCCATCGACAGCGACACCCGCCAGAAGCTGCGCAAGCAGCTCCGCGAAGGGGCGCTCGACGACCGCGAGATCGAGCTGGATTTCGCCATGAACGTCGGCGTGGAGATCATGACCCCGCCGGGCATGGAGGAAATGAGCCAGCAGCTGGGCCGCATGTTCCAGAACCTCGGCGGCAGCAAGTCGCAGAAGCGCAAGATGACCATCCGCCAGGCCCGGCCGCTGCTGGAAGAGGAAGAGGCCGGCAAGCTGCTCAACGACGACGAGTTGCGCAGCCGCGCGGTGCATGCCGCCGAGCAGAACGGCATCGTCTTCATCGACGAGATCGACAAGGTGGCCCAGCGCTCCGAGTGGGGCGGGGCTGGCGTGAGCCGTGAGGGTGTACAGCGCGACCTGCTGCCGCTGGTGGAGGGTTCCACCGTCTCCACCAAGTACGGTCCGATCAAGACCGACCACATCCTGTTCATCGCCTCGGGCGCGTTCTCCCTGGCCAAGCCCTCCGACCTCATCCCGGAACTGCAGGGCCGCCTGCCGATCCGCGTGGAGCTGAGCGCGCTCTCGGTGGACGACTTCAAGCGCATCCTGCGCGAGCCGAACAACGCCTTGACCAAGCAATATGTTGCGCTGCTGCAAACCGAAGGCGTCACCCTCGCGTTCACCGACTCGGGCATCGACCGCCTGGCCGAGGTGGCCTTCCAGGTGAACGAGCGCACCGAAAACATCGGCGCCCGCCGCCTGCATACGGTCATGGAGCGGCTCCTCGAGCGCATTTCCTTCGAAGCTGCTGACAAATCCGGCGAAAACTACTCCATCGACGCCGAACATGTCGATAAATCCCTCTCGTCCCTGGTCAAGGACGAGGACCTGAGCCGTTACATCCTCTGAACAAGGGGGCCCCGGCCCCCTGCTAAACTATTGACCACTATGGGCAAGGTTATCCAACTCAAAACGAACGGCCAGCGGGCCTCCTTGCGCGAAGCGCAGGACAACCGCCAGCTGATTCGCATCTGGCGCGGCGAACTCGAACACGGCAGCTTCTGCGGCTACGTGGGTGGAGTGGGCCGCGAATTCTTCCTGCTGTGGGTCATCGGCGACGGCGTCAGCTATGACGGCATGTACATCATGCGGCATCGCGACATCTCCGAGTACGAGGCGCCCGACAAGCATGCCGGCTTCCTGGAGAAGGCGCTGGCGCTGAAGGGCATCGCCCCGACACCGCCGGACGACTTCCCGCTCGACGACATCACCCAGGTGATCAAGGCCGCCTCGGCGCATGCGCCGGTCATCGGCGTTCACGTGGACAGCGAAGACGAGTCCGAAGTCTGCTACATCGGCCGGCTGGTCAGCGTGGAGGAGGAAGGCTTCAACATGCAGGAGATCACGCCCGACGCGGAATGGCTGCGCGAACCGTCGTTCTTCTCGTGGGACGAGGTCTCCACCGTAAGCATGGAAGACGCCTATGCCACGTCGCTTCTGGCCGTGGCGGGCGACCCGCCGCCACTGGAACGTGGCACCGGCGACGGCTTCGGCCACGCGCACTGAGATTCGCCGATACGATCGGCTTCCCCCTTCGGTAGTGAGGTGGCTACCTAAGGGGTGGGAGCCGATCGTATCGGCGAAAAGCATTTCGACGGAGCGTCGCGCTCCGGCCATCCCAGGCTTCCCATGCCACGCCCCACCGACATCACCCTGCACCAGGCGTCCCGCGTTCTTGAAGTGACGTTCGACAACGGCGAACGCTTTCGTCTCGCCTACGAATACCTGCGGGTGAACTCCCCCAGTGCCGAGGTGCAAGGGCACGGCCCAGGCCAGAAGGTTCTCGTATCGGGCAAGCGCCACGTCGGCATCACCGCCGTCGAGCCCACCGGCCACTACGGCATCCTCATCCGCTTCGACGACGGCCATGCCAGCGGCATCTTCGGTTGGGACACCTTGTACGACCTCGGCCGCGCGCACGACACCGCCTGGCCGGACTACCTCGCCCAACTGGAAGCACGCGGACTTTCCCGCGAATGAACCCGCGTCGCCCGGGAATGCATCCATTCAAGGCAACCCGGGCACGCAAGGCGTATATTGCTCCGCCATCACGCCGCCCCCACCGGCGAACCGGAGCAAACTGACATGACGCGAATCGTCGTCGTCGGCAGCATCAACATGGACCTGGTCACCCTCGCGCCGCGCTTCGTCGCGCCGGGCGAAACCCTGACCGGCGAGCGCTTCCTCACCATTCCCGGCGGCAAGGGCGCCAACCAGGCCGTAGCCGCCGCGCGACTCGGCGCGCAGGTGGCGATGGTCGGCAACGTCGGCGACGACGCGTTCGGCCAGCAGCTCTACGACGGCCTCAAGGCCGAAGGCATCGACGTGACCCACGTCGCCCGCGTCGACGGCGTCGGCAGCGGCACCGCCTCGATCACCGTCGCCGGCGGCGAGAACCAGATCGTCGTGGTGCCCGCCGCCAACGGCCGGGTCACGCCCGCGCAGGTGGACGCCGCGCGCGATGTCATCCGCGGTGCCGACGCGCTGCTCGTGCAACTGGAGATCCCGCTCGACGCGGTGGATGCCACGCTGCGCATCGCGGAAGAAGAGGGCGTGCCGGTGATCCTCAACCCCGCACCCGCGCAACGGCTGCCCGCCGAATGGCTGCGGCGCGTGCGCTTCCTCACGCCCAACCAGCACGAGCTGGCCGCCGTGCTCGGCGACGACGGCGATACCGACTTCCGCGAACTGATGCGCCGCGCGCCGTGTCCGGTGGTGCTTACCCGCGGCGAGGAAGGCGCATGGTTCCGCGACGGCGACGAAGCGCCGCGACACCAGGCCGGTTTCACGGTCGACGCGGTGGACAGCACGGGCGCCGGCGATACCTTCAACGCCGCGCTGGCCGTCTACCTGGCCCAAGGCCTCGACGTGGCCGTGCGCGGTGCCTGTGCCGCCGCCGCGATCAAGGTATCCCGCCTCGGCGCGCAACCGGGCATGCCGCGCGCCGACGAGGTAGCCGCCTTCCTGGAGACGCATCGATGAAACGCAGCGGCCTGCTGCATGCCGAACTCAACCGCGTGATCGCGGCGATGGGTCATACCGATACGTTGGTGATCGCCGACGTCGGACTGCCCGTGCCGCCCGGCGTGCCCTGCATCGACCTGGCCGTCGTTCCCGGCACGCCGTCGTTCGCCACGGTATTCGAGGCGGTGTATGCCGAATTCGCCGTGGAAAGCGCCACCGTGGCGAGCGAGGTCCGCACGAAGAATCCCGCCCTCGTCGCGCTGGCCGAACGGCTCGCGGGCGAGGGCGTGGCCGTGAACGAACTCTCCCACGACGACCTCAAGCGACTGAGCGCCCGCGCCGTGGCCGTGGTGCGCACCGGCGAAACCTCGCCCTACGCGAACATCATCCTGCATGCGGGCGTGACCTTCTGATGGCCGCACCGCTCATCCGCATGCACGACATCCACAAGGCCTTCGGCCCGGTGAAGGTGTTGGAGGGCGTCGACTTCGAACTGCTGCCGGGCGAAGTGCACGCGCTCATGGGCGAGAACGGCGCGGGCAAGTCCACGCTGATGAAGATCCTCACCGGCATCTACGCACCGGACTCGGGCGACATCGAGGTGGACGGCAAGGCGGCGAGCATCGCCTCGCCGGCGGACGCCGAGAAGCACGGCATCGCCATCATCCACCAGGAACTGAACCTCATCCCCTCGCTGAGCGTCGCGGATAACCTGTTCCTCGGCCGCGAGGTGCATCGCTTCGGCCTGCTCGACCGCAAGGCGATGGACAGGCGCGCGAAGGAGTGGCTCGCGCGCGTGGGGATGGAGAAGCTCGATCCCGGCACGCTGGTGGAACGCCTTTCGGTCGGCCGCCAGCAGATGGTGGAGATCGCCCGTGCGCTGGGCCAGAACGCCCGCGTGCTGATCATGGACGAGCCCACCGCCGCGCTCACCGAAAGCGAAACCGCGACGCTGTTCCAGCTGATCCGCGAACTGCGCGGGCAGGGCACGGGCATCGTCTACGTGTCGCACCGCATGGAGGAGATCTTCGCGCTGTGCGATCGCATCTCCGTGTTGCGCGACGGCCAGTTCGTCGGCACGCGCGACGTGCCGGGCCTCGCCTTCGACGAGGTGGTGAAGATGATGGTCGGGCGCACGCTCGACGCGCGCTTTCCCTCCCGCACGCCGAACATCGGCAGCGTGCGCCTGAAGGTCGAGCACGTCACCGGCGGCATGGTGAAGGACGTCAGCTTCGACCTGCATGCGGGCGAGGTGCTCGGCGTGGCCGGCCTGCTCGGCGCCGGTCGCACGGAGCTGGCGCGCCTTTTGTTCGGCCTCGACAAGATCGATTCGGGCACGGTCACGCTCGAAGGCAGCGTGGTCACGCCGACCTCGCCGAACGAAGCGATCCATGCCGGCTTCGGCTTCGTCACCGAAGACCGCAAGGCGCAAGGCCTCGTGCTCGACCTCAGCCTGCGCGAGAACGTGAGCCTGCCGCGCGTACCCGCGCGCGGGGGCCTGGTCGACCGGCCCGCCGAGAAGAAACAGACGCGCGGGCTCATCGATGCGCTGAAGATCCGCACGCGCGACATGGAGCTCGACGTGCGTGCGCTGTCCGGCGGCAACCAGCAGAAGGTGGTGCTGGCCAAGTGGCTCGCGCTGAAGCCGCGCGTGCTCATCCTCGACGAACCCACGCGCGGCGTCGACGTGGGCGGCAAGGCCGAGATCTACCACATCATCAACCAACTGGCGGAGCAGGGCGTGGCCATTCTCATGATTTCCTCGGAACTTCCGGAGGTGCTCGCGATGAGCGATCGCATCCTGGTGATGCACGAGGGCCGCGCCACCGCCCTGCTCGACGCGCACGGCGCCACGCAGGAAACCGTGATGACCGCCGCGACCGGAGGCAAGTGACATGACCCAAGTGAACTGGAGCCGCGTGGCTCCGCTGCTCCAACGCCTCGGTTCGGTGATCGGCCTGCTGCTGCTCTTCATCGTTCTCTCGGTGATGAGCCCCGACTTCCTCACCACCGGCAACCTGCTCTCCGTGCTGCGTCAGGTGTCGATCAACGCGTTGATCGCCTTCGGCATGACCTTCGTGATCCTCGCCGGCGGCATCGATCTTTCCGTCGGCGCGATCCTCGCGCTCACCGGTGCGGTCACCGCGGGCCTCATGGCCGCCGGCCACGGCATCGTGCTGTCGATGGGGGCCGGCCTGGGCCTGGGCCTCGTGCTGGGCATGGTCAACGGCGCGCTGGTGTCGTGGGGCAAGGTGGCGCCGTTCATCGCCACGCTCGGCACCATGACGCTGTTGCGCGGCCTCACCCTGGTCTATACGCAAGGCACCCCGATCCCCGTCACCGACGCCGGTTTCGCCTTGCTCGGCGGCGGTTACCTCGCCCACCTCATTCCGCTGCCGGTGGTGTGGATGTTCGTGGTCTTCGCGATATGCGGCTTCCTGCTGCGCGGCACCGTGTTCGGCCGCCACGTGGTCGCGATCGGCGGCAACGAAGAAGCGGCGCGACTCTCGGGCGTGCGCCTGGCGCCGATGAAGCTGGCCATCTATGGCCTGTCCGGCCTGCTGTCGGCCGTCGCGGGCGTGGTACTCACCTCGCGACTGTATTCCGCGCAGGCTACGGCGGGCGCGGGTTACGAACTGGATGCCATCGCCTCGGTGGTGCTCGGAGGCACCAGCCTCGCGGGCGGCCGCGGCTGGCTGTTCGGCACCCTGGTCGGCGCGCTGCTGATCGGTTTCCTCAACAACGGCTTGAACCTGCTCGGCGTAAGTTCGTTCTACCAGCAGGTCGTCAAGGGCATCGTCATCCTGATCGCCGTCCTGCTCGATCGGCGCCAGTAATCACACGAGGGACACTCCCATGCGCAAACTCCACTTTCTCGCCGCCGCCGCGGCCACGCTCCTCGCCGCCTGTTCGCAGCAGGGCCCCGGCGAATCGGCGCCTTCGTCCGCCTCCACGGCCGGCGGTGCCGCGCCGTCGGGCACGCCCGTCGTAGGCCTGGCGCTGTCCACGCAGAACAATCCCTTCTTCGTCGAACTGAAGAACGGTGCCGAGAGCGCCGCCAAGTCGGCCGGCGTGCAGTTGGTGGTGGTCGACGCGCAGGACGACCCCGCGCGACAGATTTCCAGCGTGGAAGACCTGATCCAGAAACACGTTTCGGTCATCCTGCTCAATCCCACCGACTCCTCGGCGTTGGCCGGTGCCGTGCAGTCCGCGCAGCGCGCCAACATCCCGGTGATCACGCTCGATCGCGGCGTCGACGGTGCGGAGGTGGCCTCGCACATCGCGTCGGACAACATCGCCGGAGGCAAGATGGCCGCCGACTTCCTCGCCAAGCAGCTCGACGGCAAGGGCAACATCATCGAGCTGCAGGGTGTGGCCGGTACCTCGGCGGCGCGCGAGCGCGGCAAGGGCTTCGACGACGCGATCGCCGCGACCGGCATGAAGATCGTGGCCCAGCAGCCGGCCAACTTCGATCGCGCGCAGGGCCTTTCGGTGAGCGAGAACCTGCTGCAGGCGCATGGTGACGTGCAGGCGATCTTCGCCCAGAACGACGAGATGGCGCTCGGCGCGGTGCAGGCGCTCGCGGGCAAGAACAAGAAGGTGCTCGTCGTCGGTTTCGACGGCACGCCCGACGGCAAGGCCGCGGTGCAGAACGGCGGCATGGCCGCCACCGTCGCGCAGCAGCCGGAGGAGATCGGCAAGCTCGGCGTGGAAACGGCGAAGAAGCTGATCGACAAGCAGCCGGTGGAGAAGACCATCGCGGTGCCGTTGAAGCTCCTTACCAAGGAGTGATCGGAAAACCGTAGCGGCGTGGTCGCGAAGACCGCGCGCCAGGCGCTGGATTCCCGCGTGCGCAAGAATGACGGTAGGTCGCTTCGAGGCACCTACCCCTCACGTCGTTCCCGCGAACGCGGGAACCCAGCGCCTCTCGTCAGAGGGCGCGGCAACCCGTCTACGGCACTTCAATCCTGTGGCGCAGGCGCGATCACTTCGCGCTGCCCGTTGATCCCCATCGGCGACACGATCCCCGCGCTCTCCATCGCCTCCACCAGCCGCGCCGCGCGGTTGTAGCCGATGCGGAACTGCCGCTGCACGAACGAGATCGACGCACGGCGCGTGCGCAGCACGAACGCAGCCGCTTCGTCGTAGAGCGGATCCAGCTCCGCATCCACGCCATCCTCGCCGGGCTCGCCCTCCATCGCCTCGCTCGGCGGACCGGCGAGGATCTCGTCCTTGTAATCCGGCTCGCCGAACTGCTTGAGCCAGGCCACGACGCGATGCACTTCCTCGTCGGCGACGAACGCGCCGTGGATGCGCTGTGGATAACCCGTGCCCGGCGGCAGGAACAGCATGTCGCCCTGGCCGAGCAGGCTCTCCGCGCCCATCTGGTCGAGGATGGTGCGCGAATCGATCTTCGACGACACCTGGAAGGCCACGCGCGTGGGGATGTTCGCCTTGATGAGGCCGGTGATCACGTCGACCGACGGACGCTGCGTGGCGAGGATCAGGTGGATGCCGGCGGCGCGCGCCTTCTGCGCCAGCCGCGCGATGAGTTCTTCGATCTTCTTGCCCGCGACCATCATGAGGTCGGCCAGCTCGTCGATCACCACCACGATGGTCGGCAACGTATCCAGGTGTTCGGGCACTTCCGGATGCGCGGGAAACGGATTGAACAGCGGCTTGCCCATGGCGCGCGCCTCGCGCACCTTCTGGTTGAAGCCGGCGAGGTTTCGCACGCGCAGCTCGGACATGAGCCGGTAGCGGTTTTCCATTTCCGCCACGCACCAGTTGAGCGCATTGGCGGCGAGCTTCATGTCGGTGACCACGGGCGCCAGCAGGTGCGGAATGCCCTCGTACACCGAAAGCTCGAGCATCTTCGGGTCGATCATGATCATGCGCACGTCTTCGGGCGTGGCCTTGTACAGCATCGACAGGATCATGGCGTTCACCGCCACCGACTTGCCCGAGCCCGTGGTGCCCGCCACGAGCATGTGCGGTGCTTTCGCCAGGTCCGCCACCACCGGTTCGCCGGTGATGCCCTTGCCCATGGCGAGCGTGAGCCAGGAATCCGATTCGCGGTATTCGCCCGAATCGAGGATCTCCGACAACGCGATCATCTGCCGCTGTTCGTTGGGCAGCTCCAGGCCCATGCACGTCTTGCCGGGGATGGTTTCCACCACGCGGATGGAGCTGCGGCCCAGGCCGCGGGCGAGGTCTTTCATGAGCGCCACGATCTGGTTGCCGCGCACGCCCACCGCCGGCTCCACTTCGTAGCGGGTGATGACCGGACCGGCGGACGCGCCGACCACCTGTACCGGCACCTTGAACTCGCGCAAGCGCTGCTCGATCAGTTCGCCCGTTTCCATGAGTTCGCCGTCGGAGACGGCCATGGCCGCATGCGTCGCCGGTGCAAGCAAGCTCAACGGCGGAAGGCTCACCGAGCTGGCCGTAGCCGCGCGAAGCGCGCGCACCGGCGTGAGCGTGACGACGCGCTGCGTGGGCACGGGCGCATCGGCTTCGTCGTTCGCCGCGATCGCGAAACGGGACACCGGGGCCACGGGCGGCGAGGGCGGAAGTTCATGGATCACGGGCTCGTCGACCACAGGTGCCGTGAACACCGGCGCGACGGGCGGCGTGTCGATCGCCGCCTGTTCGGCTTCTTCCGCCGTCGCCTGGGCCATCGCCTTCGGCGCCAGCCAGGGCTCGCGGATCACGGTATCGGCTTGTACACGATGACGCGGCGGTACCGGCGTGGCGAACGACGGACGCGGCGTCGGCGCGTTCACCGGCTCGGAACGTACCGGCTGGCTGCGCGCCGCTTCCACGCGAACGGGTTTCTTCGACGGCGTGCGCGGCGGCGAGGCCTTGACCCGACGGCGCGTGTCCTGCCGGCGCACCGCGCCGGACGTGCGGCGCGTGCCGCCACGGTGGTCCCGTCGCGACACCATGCGACCGGTGAGGGCGATGGCCAGCACGCCCACGGGCTCGAGCACGCGGGTGATACGCGAAAGCGAATCGCCCCAGGACACGCCGAGGTACCAGGGCAGGGCGATGATCCAGAGCGCCAGCGCGACCAGCGCCGCAGGCACGGCCATGGGGGCGAACGTCGTGCCCAGCCAGTGGCATACCACGCCGCCGACGTTCGGGTCGTCGGTGAAATGGGTGATCACCAACCCCTCGAGGGACGCACTCGCGGTCAGCACCAGGACGAAGCCTGCCCAGAAACGGATGGCGCCCGGCCCCACGGTCGGCGGCCGACGGCGACGTACGAGCGCCGCGCCGATGCGCCAGAGCAGGGGTAGCAACCAGAGAGTGGAAAGTCCGAACGCGCCGAAGACGAAAGAAGCCATGCCTTATCGCAGGTGGAGAATCGAGCGAGGGCCGTAGTTTAGCGTGCATTCGTGCGACGTGCGGCGTGAGTTCACGCTAAGCCGCTGTCGGGACTGAGGCAACCCGGCACGTCATCACATCGGCTCGAATCGCGCCGTGAAGCCAGTGTGGTCGTAAGCCATCACACGAAGGAACTGCGAGCCGGTCGTGATTTTCCGCATCCTGGCTCTTTTTGGTCAAAAAACCACCGGCGTCCTGTCGTAGCTTTTCGCGACCTTCCCCCAGCCGGAGCCTGTCATGCGTCGTGTTTCGCCGATCGTGTACGTGCTTGCCGGGGCGCTCGCCGCCCCCTGTGCCTTCGCCCAGACCGCGCCGACCAACCTGGCGCTGAACCGCCCCGTCACCGCCAGCAGCACCGAGAACCCCGTGGCGTTCAAGGCCGCCAACGCCAACGACGGCCGGACCGACACGCGCTGGTCGTCGGCGTTCTCCGATCCGCAGTGGATCTACGTCGATCTCGGCAGCACGCAAGCCGTGAACCGCGTGGTGCTCGATTGGGAGAACGCCCACGCCGTGTCCTACCGCATCGAGACCTCCACCGACGGCCAGGCCTGGAATACCGTATCCAGCCAGGCGAACGGCAAGGGCGGCATCGAGACGGTGGACTTCGCCACGGCGCAGGCACGTTTCGTGCGCATGACGGGCCTCACCCGCAATACGCAGTACGGCTACTCGCTGCACGAGTTCCAGGTGTTCGGCACGGGCGAGAGCACGCCGACCGATCCGACCGATCCCACGGATCCCACCGACCCGACCAACCCGGGCACGGGCCCCGCCACCTCGTACAACGCACGCGTCACCGGCGCGCAGACCGAACCGGCCGCCCCCTTCGTCATCGCCGACGTGGCCGCGTTCAACAATCCCTGGGGCCTGGATTTCCTCCCCGACGGGCGCGTCGTGGTCACCGAGAAGAGCGACCACATGTACGTCGTGACGGCGTCGGGTGCCAAGACCTCCATCGGCGGATTGCCCGTGTCGGTCGGCGCCAACGGGGGCGGCGGGCAGAGCGGCCTGCACGACGTGGCCGCCTCGCCGACCTTCGCCCAGGACCACACGCTGTGGTTCAGTTACGTGGCCAAGGCCGCCGACGGTAACAACCACCTCACGCTCGCCAAGGCGCGGCTCGACGAGTCGGCCCAGGGCGCGTCACTCGCCAACCTCACCATCGTCTGGCAGGAACCCTCGACCTGGTCGGTGCGTGGACAGCCCGGCGCGCGCATCGCCTTCGCGCCCGACGGCCAGCACGTGTTTCTCTCCGTAGGCGACGGCGACATCCCCGATGCGAAGGGCGATCGCGGTTCGCAGGCGCAGATGCCGGACACCGGCCTGGGCAAGATCATCCGCCTGAACCTCGACGGCAGCACGCCCTCCGACAACCCGAACGGCTCACAGCCGGGCATCGTCGGCCAGATCTGGGCCACGGGTTTCCGCAATCCTTACGGGCTGGCCTTCAGCGCCGACGGCAAGCTGTGGGAAACCGAGATGGGGCCGTCTTCCGGCGACGAGTTCAACCTCATCGTGAAGGGCGGCAACTACGGGTGGCCGTTGGTCAGCAACGGCAACCACTATCCCAGCGATGCCTACATGCCCGGCCAGCCGTATCCCCGCCACGACAGCGCGCCGCAGTTCGTGCAGCCCGCGGCCTACTGGGGCTGGTTCCCCACCACCAACTCGATGTCGCCTTCGGGGCTGGCGTTCTACAACGGCAACCTCTTCCCGCAGTGGAAGGGCTCGGCGCTACTCGGTTCCACCTCGTCGATCGCGCTGTATCGCGTGATCCTCGATGCGCAGGGTAACGTCACGGGCGTGGAACGGTATGGGCGCGATGCCAACGGCGTGTATACCGGCAGCGTGCGTGCGCTGAAGGTATCGCCGTTCGACGGAAGCATCTGGTACGTGCGTGGCGGCAGCGACGGTGAGCTGCGGCGGATCACGCCGAAGTCGTAAGCCTCGCTTCGCACCGGATCGCGGACAGGGTCCGCTCCCGCCCTTCGGTAGAGAGTCTCCTACCGGGTGGGAGCGGGCCCTGTCCGCGATCGATCTTGCGACACCGTCAGCCGCGATAGCGCTCCGCCACGTCCTTGTTCGACAGGTTCGGCAACATCGCCATCCGCGCCTTCTCGTACGCCAGGTACAGTGATTCATCGTGCAGCGGCGGAATCGTCACCAGCTCGCCCATGTCGTAACCGCGCAAGGCGGCATCCACCAGGTCGGCCGTCTCCATCACCTTGCCCGGCAGCAACGTGTCGATGTCCTTGCCCGACTTCTCCCAGATCTCGGTACGCGTCGCGCCCGGGGCCACCACCTGCACGCGCACGTTCGTGCCCTTCAACTGGGCGGCGAGGCTGTGGGTGATGTTCACCAGGTGCGCCTTGCTGCCGCTGTAGATGCCGTCGAACATTTCGGGTCCGAACGCCAGCACCGAGGCGATGTTGATGATGCCGCCCGCGTTGCGTGCCTTGAAGGCCTTGGCTGCCACGGCGGAGAGGAGGGTGGGAGCGGTGATGTTGATGGTGAGCAGCTGCTCGATCTTCGCCGAATCGTTGTCGAGGAAGCTTCCGGCCAACGATATGCCCGCGTTGTTGACCAGCAGGGTGATCGAGCCATCGGTCGCCAGTCGCTGCTCGACGGCGGCGATGTCCTCGCGCAGGGACAGGTCGGCGCGCAGCACCTCCACCTTGCGGCCGGTGCGGTCGGTGATCTTCTTCGCCACGGCCTCGAGGGCCTCTTTGCGGCGGGCAACCAGGATCAGGTCATAGCCGCGATCGGCCAGCCGGTCGGCATAGATTTCGCCGATGCCCGTGGAAGCGCCCGTTACCAGGGCCGTGCCTTTGTTCGATGCCGTCATGGGGTCTCTCCGTATCAGTTGATTGCAAATTGATAGTGACAACGTTGCGATACGATAGTGACGTTGCTACCATAATGCAATGGACCCCGAGAAACTTTCTTCCGGCACCTGCCCCATCTCCCGTGGCCTAGCCATGGTGGGAGATGCCTGGAGCGCCCTGATCCTGCGCGACGCCAGCCGCGGGATGACCCAGTTCGACCAATTCCGCACCAGCCTGGGCATCGCGCCCAACATCCTTTCCCGCCGCCTGAAGTCGCTGACCGAGGCAGGCGTGCTGGAAAAGCGGCGCTACAGCGAGCGCCCGCCGCGCGACGAATACGTGCTGACCGAGGCAGGCCGGGAATTCATCCCGATCCTGGCCGCCATGGGCGAATGGGGTCGCCGATACAACGGTGGGGGCACGCCCTTGAGTTGCCTCGTGGCGAACGACACGGGTGAACAGGTGCGCGCGAAGGTGATCGACGGCATCAGCGGTCGCCCCTTCGGTGAGGTGTCGATGCGTCTGGTGCTGCCCGATGTCGATGTTCCGGAAATTTCTTAAATTTTCGGTTGCGGCGCTTAACCTGAAAAATAAGAAACTCGGTAGCGCAGTGTCGCGCCATACGGCGCGAGATGGGTTTCGCTCACCCGTTGCAACGGCTCGGCGGATTCAATGTGCCGGGGCTTGCGATGAACCGGCATAGACGACTTTCAACATGCACGCGTAATCGTCGCTCGGCATGAGATCCATGCTGGCGCGACGAGCCTCGAGGTGCGCGGGATCTTCGGTCGGCTGCAGCTTCATGGCCGACAGGTCGCCCGGCGTATTCGACTGGTACTGGGTACCGTAGCGTTGCGGTTTACCCTCGGCGCGCAGCACGCGATCGATGAGCATCGCGACGTCGCCCTGGGGCAACTCGCCCCGTTTGGCCGCGGCCATGATCGGCTCGAGCATCGAGGACTGGAACGCGTGGTCGCCGTCGGCATGCTGCACGAGCAGGAAGGCCTCCTCGACGCCGTTCCTGCCGACCTGTGCCGCCGAGGGAAAACCCTTGGCGAATCGCCGCTTCATCCAGGCAAGGTTGTCGCGATCGATCGCGAGCATGTGCTCGGTCTGGGGTTTGGCGCCCTGCGCTTCGATCCACGCACGACGGGCGGCAACGTCGGTATCGTGGTGCGCGTGCAGTTCGTCGCGAAACGCGGGGTCGAGAGCGCCCTTTGGCGGAGGCGTTTTCTTCGCATGCGCGGCGGCCATGCGATCCATCCAGGCCTGCGCCGAGGGGCATTGCGCCCGTATGGCATCGTCCTGCGCATCGGCGCATGCGGGTAGCGAAGCGAGACACAGCGTTGCCGCGAGCGCGCGACGAGCGAAGCGATGCGTCATGCCTACCTCCCTGTCAGGTTCCGGGGCCGATCGCCGACCCCGGAATCCAGGTGGCTCAGCCCTTGGGCATGGTAGCCATGTCGATGACGAAGCGGTAGCGCACGTCGTTCTTCACCAGGCGCTTGTAGGTCTCGTTGATCGAGGCCATGTCGACCAGTTCGATGTCGGACACGATGTTGTGCTCGGCGCAGAAGTCCATCATCTCCTGCGTTTCCGCCATGCCGCCGATCGCCGAGCCGGCGATGGTACGGCGCGGCAGCATGAGGCTGCCGCCGATCACGCCGTCGAGCGGGGTGAGCGCGCCGACCAGCACCATGGTGCCGTCGAGCTTGAGCAACGACGTATAGGGATTGATGTCGTGCGATACCGGCACCGTGTTGAGCAGGAAGTCGAAGCTGGACGCGGCCTTCTGCATCGCATCGGCATCGGTGGAGATCAGCACCGCGTCGGCGCCGAGCTTCTTCGCGTCGTCACCCTTGCTCGGGGAGGTGGTGATCATCGTCACGTGCGCGCCCATCGCCTTGGCGAACTTGACGCCCATGTGGCCGAGGCCGCCCAGGCCGATGACGCCGACCTTCTGGCCCGGACCCACCTTCCAGTGACGCAGCGGCGAATACGTGGTGATGCCCGCGCAGAGCAGGGGCGCCACGGCCTTGAGGTCGAGCTTCTCGGAGATCTTCACCGCGAAACGCTCTTCCACCACGATGGCGGTGGAGTAACCGCCCTGGGTCACCGTCTTCCGGTCCTGCTCGGTGCCGTTGTAGGTGAAGCTGGTATGCACCTGGCAGTACTGCTCGAGATCGCGCTTGCACGACTCGCACTCACGGCAGGAATCGACCATGCAGCCGACGCCGGCCAGGTCGCCCACCTTGAACTTCTTCACGTTCGGGCCGACGGCCACCACGCGGCCGACGATCTCGTGGCCCGGCACCATCGGGAAGTTCTCGGCCGGGGCGTTGCCCCAATCGTTGCGCGCCTGGTGCAGGTCGGAGTGGCAAATGCCGCTGTAAAGGATCTCGATGTGGATGTCCGTCGCGCCGACGTCGCGGCGGCTGAACGTGTAGGGCACGAGGTCGGAGGTCGCGTCTTTCGCGGCGAAACCGTGGACTTCAAACATGGGGCACACCCTCTTGGTGACTGGAACGACAGGGAACCCTGGAACAATAATCCTTCAACAATAGAATGGTCCAACGGGATTTCTGGGATGTACCGTTGAGGTAATCTGCACAATCATGCAGCCCGATAACCTTTCCCACCTCGCGGCCTTCGCCGCCGTCGCCCGCCACGCCAGCTTCCGCAAGGCGGGCGCGGAGTTGGCCCTGTCCACGTCGGCGATCAGCTACGCCATTCGCGGCCTGGAAGAGCGGCTCGGCGTGGTCCTGTTCCATCGGACCACGCGCAGCGTTTCCCTGACGGAGGCCGGACGGCGCCTGTTCGAGCGCCTGCAGCCGGCCCTGCGCGATGTGAGCGACGCCCTCGGCGAAATGAACGATTTCCGGGCCAAGCCGGCGGGCAACCTCAGGATCAACATGCCGCGCACCGCCGCCCAGCTGCTGCTGCCGCCGTTGTTGTCGGTCTTCCTGAGGCGCTACCCCGACATCCACTTCGAGGCGGTCGACAACGACGGTCTGATCGACATCGTGGCCGACGGCTACGACGCGGGCATCCGCCTGCACGAGGTGGTGCCCGAGGACATGGTGGCCGTGCCCTTCGGGCCGCCGCAGCGCATGGCCTGCGTGGCCACGCCTGCCTACTTGGCCGAACGGGGCGTCCCGCGGCATCCCTACGAACTGGCCACCCACGACTGCATCCGCTACCGCTTCCCCAGCGGGCGCATCTACAAGTGGGAGTTCGAACAGGGCGAGACCCGGCTGGAGATCGACGTGCGCGGTCGCTGCACGTTCGGCGACCTCGGCTATTGCGCCGACGCCGCGGCATCCGGCGTCGGCATCGCCATGGTGCTCGAGGACCAGGTCATCGATCACCTGCGCGACGGGCGCCTCGCGCGGCTGCTGGACGACTGGTGCCCGCCCTATCCCGGTTACATGCTGTACTACCCGCGCCAGCGACGCGTCACCTCGGCGCTGAGGGCGTTCATCGATCTTCTGCGTGAGCTGGGGCCCGGGCTGGGTCGCCTTTCATGAACCCGATTCAACGTCACGTGTAGCGAACTCGGCGCCGAAACGCCGTATCCTTAGGCATGTCGCGGTGCAACATCGCATCGCCCGCTCCCATTTCCCGAGATCCCACGATGTCCTCGTCCCCTGTGTCCCAACGGGTGGCCCCGCCCGTTCGCGCGCCCCATGTCGGCCTGGTGATCCTCGCCCTGGCCGTGGGCGGTTTCGCCATCGGCACCACCGAGTTCGCCTCGATGAGCATGCTGCCGCTGTTCGCCGAAGGCCTCGGCATCGACGCGCCGACGGCCGGCCATGCGATCAGCGCGTACGCGCTGGGTGTGGTGGTCGGTGCCCCGGTGATCACGGTGATCGGCGCGCGCCTGCCGCGCCGCCGACTGCTGCTGTTGCTGATGGCGATGTTCACGGTGTTCAACGGCCTGACCGGCTTGTCACCCACGTATCACTGGATGCTGCTGTTCCGTTTTCTCGCCGGGTTGCCGCATGGCGCCTACTTCGGCGTGGCGGCACTGGTAGCCAGCTCGCTCGTGCCGCCCAACCGGCGTACGCGCGCGGTGGGCCAGATGTTCCTCGGCCTCACCGTCGCCACCATCGCCGGCGTGCCGCTGGCGAGCTGGCTGGGCCAGGCCGTGGGCTGGCGTTGGAGCTTCGCGCTGGTGGCGGTGCTGGGCCTGATGACGATGAGCGCGGTCTTCGCGTTCGCACCGAATCCGCCGGCCGATTCGCAAGCGAGCCCGCTGCGCGAACTCGGTGCGCTGAAGCGTCCACAGGTGTGGATCACCCTCGGCATCGGCGCCATCGGTTTCGGCGGCATGTTCGCGGTGTACACCTATCTGGCCGATATCCTGCTGCGCGTGACGCACATGCCACTCGGCGCGGTGCCCTGGATCATGGGCGTATTCGGCGTGGGCCTCACCCTCGGCAACATGATCGTACCGGTCTTCGCCGATCGCGCCTTGATGCGCACGGCCGGCGCGTTGCTGGTCTGGGCGCTCGTCATGCTCGCCGTCTTTCCCTTCGCTGCGGGCAACGTATGGACGCTCGGCACGATGGTGTTCCTCATCGGCATCAGTGGCGCGCTCGCCACCGTGTTGCAGACGCGGCTGATGGACGTCGCCGGCGACGCGCAGGCGTTGGCTGCGGCGCTCAACCATTCGGCATTCAACACGGCGAACGCGCTGGGTCCCTTCCTCGGCGGCCTCGCGATCGCCAATGGCTACGGCTGGACGTCGCCGGCCTGGGTCGGTAGCGGCCTGGCCGTGTGCGGTTTGCTGTTGTGGAGCGTGTCGGTGGCGATGGATCGCCGGGGTGCGGAAGCCGCCACGGCGGAAACCTGCTGATCACGGTGCCCGCTCGATACTCCGCGCTTGCGTCACTTTCCTATGCAGAAAGACCCGAAGATCGCGCCCAGCAGATCGTCCGAGGAGTAGGTTCCCGTAAGCTCACCGAGCGCCTGCTGTGCCTGACGCAGTTCTTCGGCGGCCAGTTCGCCCGCGCGGGTATCGTGAAGCGCGGCGGCCGTTCGGCGGAGATGATCGTGAACCCGTTCCAGAGCCGCCACGTGGCGGCGACGGGCACTGAAGGCGCCTTCACCGGCACCGGCGGTAGCGAGTTCCTTCAACACGGTTCGTAGCGTGTCGAGGCCTTCGCCGGTGTGAGCCGACAGCCACAAGGTGTCACCTTCGTGGCGCGCGGCGATGCGGCCGATGTCGATCTTGTTGACGACGGTGATGCGTGCCGCGTGTTCGGGGGTGCCGTCGAAGAAGGCGCGGTCGGCATCCGCGTGTTCGGCATCGGTCACGAGCAGCGCGACGTCGCAACGCTCGAGTTGCGCGCGCGCGCGGCGGATGCCCTCGCGTTCCACCATGTCGTCCGAGTCGCGAAGGCCCGCCGTGTCGGCCAGTTCCAGGGCAACGCCGTCGATGTGGATGGCTTCACGCAACACATCGCGCGTGGTACCCGCGACGTCGGTGACGATCGCGCGCTCCTGGCCTGCCAACGCGTTGAGCAGGCTCGACTTGCCCGCGTTCGGGCGGCCGACGATGGCGACGGCGATGCCGTCGTTGAGGCGAACGCCGCGACGGGTTTCGATCAGCAGTTCGTCGAGATGCGCGCGAAGTGCGGCAAGGTTGTCGGCAACGACTGGGTCGGCGAGGAAATCGATCTCCTCCTCGGGAAAATCGATGGCCGCCTCGATGTGCACGCGCAGCCCGATGAGTTCGGCGAGCAACTCGTCCACGCGCGCGGAGAACACCCCTTCCATCGAACGCAACGCCGCGCGCGCACCGGCACGCGACGTAGCCGCGACGAGATCGGCCACGGCCTCGGCCTGGGCGAGATCGAGCTTGCCGTTGAGGAACGCGCGTTCGGTGAATTCGCCCGGCCTCGCGAGGCGCGCGCCGAGTTCGATGCAACGGCGGAGCAGGGCGTCGAGCAGGACGGCGCTGCCGTGGCCTTGCAGTTCCACCACGTGTTCGCCGGTGTACGACGCCGGGGCCGGGAATGAGAGCAACAGGCCGCGATCGATCAACTCGCCATCGACGTCGCGGAACGCCGCGAAATGCGCATGCCGTGGCACGGGTTCGCGGCCGAGCAGGGTGGCGGCGATCGTCGGCGCGAGGGGACCGGAAACGCGAACGGCACCGACGCCCGCCGCGCCGGCGCCGGTGGCGATGGCCGCGATGGTGTCGGTGCCGTTTGTCATGCGTTTAGGCCGTGCGCGCCTTTTCGTGCGCGCGATCGACGCTGCGGTTGATCCACCACTGCTGGAGCAGGCTGGCGCCGCCGTTGACCGTCCAGTACAGCACCAGACCCGCCGGGAAGAAGGCGAAGAAGACGCCGAAGATCAACGGCATCACCTTCATCATCTTGGCCTGGGTGGGATCCATGCCCGCGGTGGACATCATCCGCTGCGTGAGCAGGGTGACGATGAAGTACAGCACCGGCAGCACGTAGAACGGATCGGGCGCCGAGAGATCGTGGATCCATCCGAAGAACGGCGCATGGCGCAGCTCAATGGATTCGGACAGCACGCGAAGCAGGCCGATGAAGATCGGGAAGGTGATCAGGATGGGCAGGCAGCCCGCCATCGGGTTGATCTTTTCCTTCTTGTACAGCTCCATCATCGCCTGCTGCATCTTCATGCGATCGTCGCCGTAACGCTCCTTGAGCGCCTGCACGCGCGGCTGCAGCTTGCGCATGCGCGCACCGGAACGGAACTGCGCGTCGGTGAGCTTGAAGAGGGCGGTCTTGATGATCAGCACGAGCAGGATGATCGCCACGCCCCAGTTGCCGCTGATCGCGTGGAGCTGCGAGAGCAGCCAGTGCAGCGGGGTGGCGATGATGGTCAGCCAGCCGTAGTTGGCGGTGAGGTCGAGACCCGGGGCGATGGCATCGAGCGTGCCCTGCAGCTTCGGACCGATGTACAGGCGAGCCGGGCTGTCCGCGCTCTGGCCCGGCTGTACCTGGATCGCGGGACCGAAGGCGCGCACGAGGTAACGCGGCGAGGCCGAATTCGGATCGACGATGGCCGTGCTGTAGGTGACGTTCTGGTCGGCCGGCGGAATCCACGCGGCGAAGAAATAGTGCTGCAGCATGCTGATCCAACCGCCGGTGAAGGCGCGGTTGAGCGGCTTCTTCGCGAAGTCGGTGACGAGCAGCGACTCGAACTTGTTCTCCGGGCTGTACCAGCCCGCGCCGAAGAAGCTGTGCTGGGCCGGGTCGGTGTAGCTCTTGAACCAGTTCGCCTTGGGCGGCGCGACGCGCTGCATCTGCTGATAGGCGTTGCCGGCCCATGCCGCCGACGAACCGTTCTCGATGTGCTGGTTGAAGTCGACCACGTACGCGCCGCGCTTGAGCGTGTAGCGCTTGGTCACCTTTACGCCGGAGGCGTCGGACCAGGTGAGGTCGAGGCTGACCGCCTCCTGGCCGTCGACGAGCTTCGCATCGGTCGTGCCGGCCTGGAAGAGGGCGCGATGGTCCGGCGCGGCGCCCGTGCTGCTCACCAGGCCGTCCTGCACGGCGAAGAAATCCGCTTCTTCGTCGTCGAGGAGGCGAGCCGGCGGCGGATTCGGATTTTTCTTGGTGACCGGCTCGCTCGGATAGGCCAGGAGGTCGGAGCGCACGACGCTGCCGCCGCGCGTGTCGATGGTCAGGCGCAACACGTCGTTGGACAGCGTGACGAGCTCGCCCTTGCCGGCCGACGATGCGCTGTCGGTGGGCACCGCGGCGGGAGCGCCGGCGCCCGGCACACCGCCGTCGGCGGACTTGGCCGTGTCGGTCTGCGCCGTGGCGGCCGGGGGCTGCGGATGCGGACCGTAGTCCTTCTGCCACTCGGTCCACAGCAGGTACGCCACGAACATGAGCGCGAAAATGAGGAACGTGCGCGTTTGATTCATCAGCTTGGGCCAGATCCGAATGGCGCCCGGTCAATCGACCGGGAAAGGCGGGAAGGGCTTGGAACAGGTCAACGCGCGATTGTGCCGTCCGCACCCTCGCGCTTCAACGGCCGGATGCGGCGCAACAGCCCGTCGAGCTCGGCGAGCAGCGTGGATCCCGGCTCGTTGACGGCCGTATCGCGGGCCATCACGAGGATGTCGACGGGCGGCAGGTCGGTGCGGACGCGGCGAAACGCCTCGCGCGCCAGGCGCTTGATCCGGTTGCGATCCACGGCGCGCTTGGAGCAACGCTTGGAAATCGCCAGGCCGAGCCGGGCGGTGCCGGCGTCGTTGTTTCCGAAGCGCAAAAGAAAACAGCGGCCGCCGAGGCGACCGCTGACTGTTCGCAACGCGGCGAAGTCGGCGGCGCGGCGAAGCCGCGCATCGCGCGGCAGGGCTGCGGCACGCACGACGGGCGAGCCGCTTACGGGATCAGGCGCTTGCGACCCTTCGCACGACGCGCGTTCAGGATCTTGCGGCCATCGGCGGTGGCCATGCGGGCGCGGAAGCCGTGGGTACGGGCGCGCTTGAGCTTGCTGGGCTGGTAAGTACGCTTCATGGCGCTTACATCCGGGTGAAGATGAAAAAGGAGCGGAATTATGCGCGACAATCCTTAGGACTGTCAAGCGCTTGGCTACGAGGGGTTTGCGAAGGCGCCATCGGCGGCACACCGAGAGGGGAGCGGAACACTGGTAGACTTCGTCGTCCACCCCGCGCGCACGCGCCCCTTTCCGTGGCAAGAATACCCG